>JANZQE010000212.1:0-3739 GCA_038040705.1 Clostridium sp.
AACCAACTATCAGAATTCATATCTGCATTCCAACGGTCTGTTACTTGCTGCTGAGCATTATTGTCAGCTTCTTCAAGAATGATTTGAACTTGTTTTTTTATTTCAAGTTTCTCTTCTTCAGTAGTTGTAAGCTTATCAATAACGTTACCAATCTCTTTGATAACGTTACCTGAAAGCCATGCAAATATTTTTTTCATTTATTTATTTTCCTTTTTACGATTATCTAATGTCGCGCTACCTACTTGAACTCCGCCTCTAGGAAAATTGTCATAGCTTGTTGCATTACCGCTAGGTTTTAGCGTCACTTTACCACCTCTTAATTTTGCATAACGTACGTTTCTTCTTGAAACTTGAACATTGTCACTAGTTCTTCCTGTATTAATATTGTAATTTCCTTTTTCGTCAACACTTGTTACCGTACCTTTTCCGAACTTATCACCTGGTTTAGGCCATAGATTTAATTTCTGCATCTTTTGATTTTTGTTAGCATTACCTATGCTGTCTCTTTCTATGTCTTTTTTGTACATGGATGTAACTATCTCGTCTTTAAACTTATCCCCACTAGAAGTAGGAGCAGGAGTATTATTAACGTATTCTCCTCCAGGGGGAGCATAGTTTTCACCTTTTTTTTCATCTGTTACTTGCAGTAAAGCAGAAGGAATTCCTGCACCTGTTTTTTGCATTGGACCACGTCCTGCGCTTTGTTTGTAAGCCATAATTTTTATTTGTTTGTTGTTATTTATTAGTAGATTTAGAATCACTAGATAATTTTTTAACTCTTTTACCAGGAGTGTATTCAAAAGAACCTCCCATGCTCTCATTAGAGCTTACTTGATATGAACCAAAATTTCGCTTACTACGTTGTACCGTGTGATTTGGAAACCTAGATTGAACAAGATCAAATTGTTTATTAATAACATTGTCTTTAGGGTCTTTTTTTCCCTTTTTCTCATCTGTTGATTGAAGTAAAACAGTTGGAATTCCTCCACCTGTTTTCATCTTTGGTCCACCTCCTGGTTCTTGCTTATAAGCCATAATATTTATTTGTTTGTTGTTAAGTCTATATAAAAATGTGATAATTTTTTAACAGTAACGGTTTTATTTAAGTCACCAGTATATTCACATATCATTGTGTTTGAATCTTTTAAAATGTATTTTATATCAACGTAGTAACCGTTATCTGGATTATGTAGTTTAGTTGTAAAGGTTTCTCCATTACTACTCACAATATATTCTTCTATAAAGTCATTTTCAGAAAAGCTAGTGTTAAACACTTTAACTGGTTTAGAGTCATCAGTTATGATAGTCATAACATATGAAGATGTTTCACTTACCCAAGAACCTTCCATTTTGTTTATTTGGGCACTTAATAGTAATGTTGATGTTAATGTTAATAATAATAGTAGTTTTTTCATTTGATTAGATTTTAATTTTGTATACTTATATTATCACGTGTATTTCAACTTATTTGCTCTATAAGCTTCCTTTTCCCAAGGCAGGTTTTTATTACCTTCATCCATAGTGGATCTTGGTATTTTTTTGCCTTTCCAATAAACGTTGTTATTGTCATAATCAAGATCACCTCTCTCCATTTGATCTAAGTGAACTTTCTCGTGTCTAACTACATCTTCTTGCTCTAGTGGGCTTAAGTTTTTATCTACTATTATAGAACCGTTTTTGTTAGCTTGACCCATAACGCCTTCTTCTGTTTCCATTTGGTATATAGGAGTGTTGTCCATAGATAACTTACCCATTTTCATTTTATAAGCCATATTACTTTATAGGTGTTTCTATTACGTATTTAGCTCCAGGAAAAATATAATCGTGTCCTGGATACATCGTCTTTGCATACCCATTATTGTCAACACCTAAAACCTTGAACTCTACTCCTTTCATTGTAATCTTATTTCCCATAACCTTGTTTTGAGAATTATTTACGTCAGGACTGTTTTTTAAGTATCCAGTTTTTGTTGTCTTCATAAAAATAATTTAAAAATACCACAGAATTTTTAGGCTCTGTGGATATTTAGTTAATTAGGCAGTCCAAGCGTTTTGTGTATACACTACGTTTGTCTGTCTTACAGTAATTGGCTGTGTACCAGAACCGGTTTGTGCAACTGGAGCTTGCAATACAAGTACAGGTGAACCTACAGTAGATACAATACCTCCTGGATTAGCTCCCATAGCTTTGTAAATTGCTTCTACTACAGAATTATTAGCTACGCCTGCTGCTAATGCCACAGAGTGAGTTATAACCCAAGCAGAAGTTGCACTAGTGTTTAGTTGAACAGTTGTTGCAGTTCCAGCTCCGTTAGTTGTTACCGCTGCGATTTGATCAATTGCGATTAATACTGTTGGCTGGTTTGCAGCTGCAGTAAAGTTAAATTTAATAAATTTTGCCATTTTTGTTAGTGTTAGTGTTAAGTTAGTGTGTGGCGTTTTTGAGTTTTACAACAGATCTCTACTGTTTTATTTTACATTCCTCCTTTAGCATGTTTTGACATCCAAGAACCGGATGCTCTAGAAGCTATAGGATTATCATTTAACAAGTTGCTCTTTTCCTGCTTGTTAGACTCATACCCTTTGTTTTGATTATGTAAAGGAGTTCCTTTCATTTTAGGACCTTCGCCAGCTGCTTCTTTTACAGCTTGTTTAGCTTCGTACTTACCATCTTTTCTTACAGATGCGCTTGATGATTTAGAATCCGCAATAGCGTTACGAGATTCGTCTTGTGAAATTTTTTTTCTTGATTTGCCCATTTTGTTTATATTTACTTTTTAGATTTATTTTTTTGACAAAAGCTGCTAGCTGCTCCTACACTACCAAACCCCCATTTTTTTAAAGCCATTGCTTTTTTGGTAGGTTCACCATTAGCTTCTTTCATTGGCCCTTTCATACCCGCGAATCTACAAGCAAAAGAAGTTCTACGAGGGCTTGTACCGCTCGTAAGTCTTTTACCCATACCTGGGTTTTCTTTTCGCATTTTTTTATTTTGCTTCTCGTAAGCCGCATTTTTTATATGAAGAGGAGAACTTGGCTGAATATATCCCATGTTATTTATCTTTTTTCTTTAAATGAATCCACTTATGTAACGTATAACCTATAGTGATTAGTAATAACGTTATTTTTAAGTAGCTGTCTATATGCGTCATAGTTATAGCCATAGTGCCTATGCTGAGTGTGTATAATTTAATATCTCCAAAGCTCATTACATTTGACCTTTAGCTCGTTGTGTAATAGGTAGTTTGTAAGAACCACATCCGCAATCAGCTTTAGATACTTCCATACCATTAGCCCCTGAGCTAGACCCTTTTCCCATTGGAAAACCTGTTGTATTTAACGGCCCATCCCATACAGCGCTCTCCCCTACTTGCCCTTGTAATTGTGCCTGACCAAACATTGTTTTTTTATCTTTCATAGTATTTGTTTTAAAATTGTTCGAAATCTTCTTTTTGCACACCAGGCTCTCCATTGTAGTTTGGATGCATTTTGTAAAGAGGTGCTTGAGGTGTATTAACGCCGTATTCTCTAGATAGAGATTGACCCCCAAAAATCTCTTGGCCAACTTGCTGTTGAGATTGGGTTATAAAATTCTGAGGACGTCCGCCTTGCATATTAGCCGGTACTTGTTGCTGAGGCTTTGCTTTTTGCATACCTGTCATAGGATCTATTTGTTGTTCCATATTATCTATTTTTATCTTTGTTAACATTATCTATAGCCACTGTCATTACTTTGTCA
>JANZQE010000213.1:0-3466 GCA_038040705.1 Clostridium sp.
TTATAACAATATGTGTTATAATTTTATCAATGACCGTGGTTAATTTTACTAACAAGATGGATTTATAATCATTGGTTTTCAATTACATAAATGCTAAAAAGAGAAAACATATATTTTTTACGAATAAGTGTTAAAATATTAACGAATTGAAGGGAGGTGTAAATCTAGACTTGTTTGTTCACAAGTCTAGATGAATAAAGATGAAGTATAGTTATTATCCAGGATGTACGTTAAAAACGAAAGCTCAGGAATTAGAAAAGTTTGCTCTAGATTCTGCAAAGGCCTTGGGGTTTGAACTAGAAGAGCAAAAGGAGTGGCAATGTTGTGGTGCTGTATACCCCTTAGCCACTGATGAAATAGCCACTAAGCTATCAGCTGTAAGAAGCCTGGCTTGTGCGAGGGACAAAAACGAAAAATTAGTTACTTTATGTGCAGCATGCCATCACGTGATCAAAAGGGTCAATAACGATATGAAGAATAAAGATGACATAAGAACAAAGGTTAACAACTATTTGGAATTAACAAAAAATTACACCGGAGAGACAGAGGTACTTCACTATCTTGAAGTGCTTAGAGATGAAATTGGATTTGATGAGCTATCTAAAAAAGTAACGAATCCTCTTACTGGTAGAAAAATAGGTGCTTACTATGGATGCTTACTTCTTCGTCCTAGCGGGACAATGAACTTTGATGATCCAGAAAACCCTTCTATAATAGAAGACTTTATAAAAGCCATTGGAGCTACTCCTATTAAATACCCGTACAGAACGGAATGTTGCGGAGGGTACCTTTGTTTAGATCAAAAGGATCTAGTAAATAAAATGACAAACAATATTGTTGAATCAGCTGTGCAGCATGATGCAAAGGAAATTGTTACAGCATGCCCACTTTGCAAATATAATCTAGAACAAAGTTTCGGCGGAGCAGAAAATAAACTATCTATTAGTTATTTCACCGAGCTTTTAGCAGAAGCGTTAGGTGTCAAATAAGTTAGGAGGCGATAGTGCAATGAAAAGAGTAGAAATATATTCTGATAAGAAATCGAAAGAGATAGATCAAATTTCAGAAATAAGTGGACAAAGAATAAGGGATTGTATCCAATGTGGAAAATGCTCAGCGGGATGTCCTGCGAGTGAGGGTATGGATATTCTACCGCATCAGGTTATAAGATTACTTCAGACAGGACAATTGGATAAGGTTACCGAGAGTAAAACCATTTGGAGATGTGCTTCTTGTTTTACTTGTGCCCAGAGGTGTCCTAGGGATATAGACATTGCAAACGTTTTAGAGGCCGTTAGGCTTACCATAATTAGACGCACAGGAGAAAGTAGACTAACAGCTGATGATGTATTTGGAAAAATAGATGATAAAATGCCTCAGCAGGCGATTGTAAGTGCGTTTCGTAAGTATAATAAATAATTTTTACAAAGATATATAGGTAATTTTATTCTTAAAGGAGGGATTGTGTTGCAGAGAATTGGAGTTTTTGTTTGTTGGTGTGGAAGCAATATAGCAGCCACTGTAGACATTGATAAAGTCATAAAAGAAGCTGAAAAAATGCCTGGAGTTGTACATGCTAAAGACTATCAATATATGTGTTCAGAAGTAGGCCAAAATTTAATTAAAGATGCAATTAAAGAGCAAAAGCTAGATCGAGTGGTGGTGGCGTCATGTTCTCCTAGAATGCATGAGGCAACATTTCGTAATGCAGCTGATGAAGCTGGCATGAATCCATATTTACTAGAAGTTGCTAATATTCGCGAGCATTGTTCATGGATACATAAGACTAAAGAAGAAGGAACCCCGAAGGCCATATCTCTTGTTAGAGCTGCAGTGGCTAAAGTTGCATTAAATACTGGACTAATATCCGGAGAAATAGATGTAACCCATAGAACCCTCGTTATTGGAGGAGGAATTGCAGGACTTCAAGCGGCAATTGATATTGCAGATGCAGGCTTTGAAGTAGATATCGTTGAGAAATCTCCAAGTATTGGTGGCAAAATGGCACAGATAGATAAAACATTTCCTACGTTAGATTGTGCAGCTTGTATATTAACTCCCAAAATGGTGGAGGCCGCTTCTCATCCTAATATTACACTATACACTTACAGTGAAGTAGAGTCGGTTAGTGGATATGTAGGTAACTTCGAAGCTATTATTAAACAAAAGGCACGGAGTGTGAATCTAGAAAAGTGTACTGGCTGTGGTGTCTGTACGGAGAAATGCCCTTCAAAAAAAGCCAAAAGTGAATTTAATGAAGGGTTAACAAACAGAAAGGCTATTTATTCACCTTTCGCTCAGGCTGTGCCTAATGTACCTGTTATAGATCGAGAAGAATGTATCAAATTTAAAACAGGTAAATGTGGAATTTGTGAAAAAGTATGCCCGTCCGGTGCTGTTGAATTCTCACAGGAGGACACGAGCATTACGAAAAAATATGGAGCTATAGTAGTAGCTACAGGTTATGATATTATAAAATTAGATAAATTTGGAGAATACCAGTATGGAAACCATCCTGATGTAATTACTTCACTTGAATTTGAGAGGTTAACCAATGCCGCAGGGCCTACAGCGGGCAAGATTTTGTGCCCATCTGATCATAGAGCGCCTAAAAAAGTAGTGTTTATACAATGTGTAGGTTCAAGGGATAAGTCATCTAGAGGTAAAACCTATTGTTCCAAAATTTGTTGTATGTATACTGCAAAACACGCCATGTTACTTAAGGATCATTACCCTGATATGGAAGCATATGTTTTCTATATTGATGTGCGTACCGCAGGTAAAAACTTTGAAGAGTTCCAGAGAAGAGCAGTTGAAGAATATGGTGTTCATTATATAAAAGGAATGGTGGGTAAGATTTTTCCTGATGGAGAAAAACTTCAAGTTCATGGTGTTGATACCTTAACTGGAGATACCATTGTAATTGATGCAGATATGGTAGTACTAGCAGCCGCAACTAAGGCTCAAGATGATGCCAGCATAATTAAGAGAACATTAAGCATCAGTACGGATACAAATAATTTCTTTACGGAGGCACATGCGAAACTACGTCCGGTAGAAACACATTCTGCTGGTATATATCTAGCAGGAGCATGCCAAGGAGCAAAGGACATTCCAGAAACAGTAGCTCAGGCAAGTGCAGCAGCTGCAAAGGCAATTGGTTTAATAAGTAAGACAAAACTTGTAGCTAGTCCTTGTGTTTCAGAGGTAGATGAATCGATTTGTAGTGGATGCCTTGCGTGCATAAAAATATGCCCATATGATGCAATTACATCAAACGCAATTGAAGTTAAAGAAAATGGAAAAACAATTACCAAAATAGTTGCGAACGTAAATGAAGCACTTTGTCAAGGGTGTGGTGGATGTACTGTAGCTTGCCGACCTGGTGCAATTGATCTTAAAGGATTTTCAAATAGACAGATTTTAGCGGAGGTGGATGCCATATGTCGATAGAAGCTAAAGAAAT
>JANZQE010000214.1:0-8622 GCA_038040705.1 Clostridium sp.
TTTAGATATATTTATTGAAATTTCGACAAATTAAACTAGTGAAATTAAAGCTTGATGATTTTATATTCATTATAAATCATTATATTGTAGGATAGATGGTTTTAAGTTGTCATTTTAAAGAGATAATATATTATTCACCCAGTGCATAGTATGACAGATTTTTCTTAAATACAATGTTAACATAAATTTAATAACAAATATGGGGGGATCATTTATGATAATTATTGAAAATATGTCTAAAAAATTGACAGAGAATGATGTAAAACATAGTTATTTTTATAGAATGGTAAAAAGCCAGATGTCTGTTTCAATGTACGGGGAACTTACTCATGTACAAGCTTATGGTATTGAAGTTGAAAGACAAGACATAGTTAATGACACAGTTGTATTTATTGAAAGGGATTGTGTAGAAAACATAAGCCCCCAAAGACATAAAGTTAAAAACCTTTTAAAAATGTTATATGATAACAATGTATCTCCTATTCACATGATTGATATATTGGGAGATTATATTGATGAGTATATCGTTGATTTCGATGAGATGTTAAAAAACATAGGGACTTGCTAATAATATAAATCATACAAGCATATTGAGGGAATTTCTCCCCTCCAAGAGGAGATTTGTCCTCTTTTTTGTTGTTTAACAAAATGTTTAGGTATATCACTAAAATATTATTGGAAGGTACTATAAATAATCATAATTTTATTGTATTATTGTATTAATATAGAATTTAAACAGTATTATTAAATTAATGATGTATAGTGGGCAGATCGTAATTTTCATACATAAGCAAATCAAGGGGGTGTTAGTATTGATTGCTGGAGTTGGAATTGATATTGTTGAAATTAAAAGAATTAAAAATGCTATGGAAAGAAATGATAAGTTTCTAGAGAGAATTTTTACAGGGGTTGAACTCGAGTATCTTAGAAGCAGAAATTTAAGGCCAGAATATGTGGCTGGAAGATTTGCGGCTAAAGAAGCAGTTGCCAAAGCATTAGGTACAGGCTTTAGGGGATTTGATTTTCGAGATATTGAAATTGATAGGACAACTCTTGGAAAGCCAATAGTTATTTTAAAAGGGAAAGCAAAGCTAATAGCCAAGAGCGAAGGCGAATACAGTATTCATCTTAGCATATCGCATGGGGAAGAAAGTGCAGTGGCTTATGCAATATTAGAAGTGGAAAAGTAGTTTTTTGTAATAGTATTAAAGGATGAGTAATAGTATTAGTAGTGAAATGATTTGTTGCTAGGAGGATAACAATGAAAAAAAAATTACTAATAATTTCAACCCTTTTAATGCTTTTGTGCTTATTACTAGTAACTTCCTGTAATAAGGAACCAAAAGACACTAATGATATTACAACTTTCCTTAAAAATATTGAAAGTTATACTACACAAATGAGCATGGACGTAAAAAATGAAAGGCAGACCATTAATTATAAGGCAACACAGTCATATTTGAGGGGAGGCGGGTACAAACTAGAACTTAATAGTGATAGGGTGTTCATTTATAAAACGGATGATAATATTTATGTTAGTGACAAAACGAGTGGAAGGAAATATATACAGAGCAAGGATTTTGACGAGGTGTTTAAACTCTGTTTTATTGGTGAGTACATAGGATTATTGTATACAAATGAGGAAATAAAATATGCTATCGAAACCAAGAACGGTATTGAATACACAGTAATTGATCTGTTTATACCTGGTAACAATAAAAATATTAACAATGCTTTGCTTTATGTTAATAGTAAAAGCATGATACCAGAGAAAATGATTATTTATGATATTAAGGGTAAGGAAAAACTTCATATAACATATACTAATTTTATTCCTAATGGAAAGGTTGAATCATCAGAGTTTCTAATTCCTTAGTAGGAGTAAAAACACAAACAGATGAATTATACCAAAATAACGGGTGAGGTGAAGGTTATGTTCAGACATTTAAGGCCGGTATGGGCAGAGGTTGATTTAGACAAACTAGCTCATAATATGAGAGAAATTCGTAGAGTATCTAAGAGTGAAAATATAATAGCTGTTGTAAAGGCAGATGCCTATGGCCATGGGGCTATAGATGTAGCCCCAGTGCTGCTTTTAAATGGAGCTAATAGACTTGCAGTAGCGATAATAAGTGAAGCAATGGAACTAAGGCGTTCAGGTATAAAATGCCCAATAATGATTTTAGGGTTCACACCTCCCACTTTAATAAATGATTTATTAAAATATGATATTGAGCAATCCGTATACTGTTATAAGTTTGCAAAACAATTATCAACTATGGCTCAAAAGAAAAATAAAATAGCGAGAATTCACATAGTTGTAGATACGGGTATGGGTAGAATAGGATTTCTACCAACGGATGAAAGTGCAGAAGAAGTATATAATATTTATAAACTACCGAACATAATCATAGAGGGAATGTTTTGTCATTTTTCTTCATCAGACGAGAAGGATAAGACTTATACCAATGATCAAGTGAAAAAATATGATGATTTCTATGAAAAGCTGAAAGCGAAAAATGTGAACATAAACATGAGACATATGGCTAACAGTGCTGCTATTATAGATTTACCAGAAACTCATTATGAGGCAGTACGTCCAGGAATAATAATATATGGATATTATCCATCTAATGCGGTAAAAAAGGAAAACATAAATTTAATACCAGTAATGACCTTAAAAACAAATGTAGTACACATAAAAACATTGCCACCTGGAGAATATGTAGGTTACGGCAGGAAGTTTAAGACCACAAGAGAGAGTATTATAGCTACACTTCCGGTTGGTTATGCAGATGGATACACAAGGCTTCTATTTGAAAAAGGGAATGTTATCTTAAAAGGTAGTATTGCGCCGGTAATAGGAAATATTTGCATGGATCAATGCATGATTGACGTTACGGACATTAATGGAGTAAAAATTGGTGATGAGGTTATACTAATGGGGGAAGATGAAAAACATAAAATCTCAGCAGATACAATAGCGAAGCAGATAGGTACTATAAGCTATGAAGTCGTTTGCATGATTAGTAAAAGAGTCCCAAGAGTATACGTTAAAGAGGGTCAACGTATGAAGATACGAAACTATGTGTAATAGAACATATTACATAAATAATTAACCATTTATATGAAGGATTACTTGGCGTAAAAGGGTGAGAATACCGCTAATTTCTTTGACAGATTGACATAGGTTGAATTATAATTACTTTATACATAATGTTGCTTAAGTTAATATTACAGTTACTCTATACATATTGTAGCTTAGGTAAATAGGAGGTATTAAATTTTCTATGCCAACTTCAAAGAAGTTAATAGTAAATCTATCAGAAACACTTAATTTTGAATTTAATAAGGCACTTCAAAAAGATTGTAAAAAAAGAAGTGAATTTATTCGGGAAGCTATAATACTATATATTGAGGAAAAGAAAAAAAGTAATTATATAGATGAAATGAAACGTGGTTATTTAGAAATGGCTGAATTAAATTTAGAAATAGCTGATATGGGTTTTGAGATTGATATTAAAGATTTCAAAGAATATGAAGTTAAGCTTTCGGAGAGTGATTTGTCTTATGACAGTAATAGTGAAAAGAGGAGATATATTTTATGCTGATCTGAGTCCGGTTGTAGGCTCAGAGCAAGGTGGGGTTAGGCCAGTAATTATAATTCAAAATGATATTGGTAATAAGTACAGCCCTACTATTATAATTGCAGCTATTACATCACAGATAAACAAGGCAAAACTACCTACTCATGTTGAGATTTCTTCAGAAGAGTATGGACTAAATAAAGATTCTGTGGTTTTGCTTGAGCAAATAAGAACATTAGATAAAAAGAGATTAAAAGAAAAAATTGGTCATATGACTGATAATGATATGAAAAAAGTAGATACTGCACTTTTAATTAGTGTAGGGTTATAAAACTATAAGGGCACGAATGCCCTTATCAAAAATCATAAGGGCATTCGTGCCCTTATTTTTTTTTGAGGTTTTATATAAGTTTAGAAAAATAGTTATAATAATGTTTCATAATTTTTTAACTATAGGAAATCATAAGAATAAATAGTGCTAATATTCACAAAAACTTTAAAATAAAATTTATTATTGAGCTAGTGCTTATGTTATACTGTTATTATGAGTTTTTATTGAAATAAAACAAACAAACAGGGTAAGGAGAGTATAATATGATACAATTTAAGAAAGTAACTAAAATTTATGATAATAATGTAATAGCCTTGTCGAATATTGATGTTACTATTGAAAGAGGGGAATTTGTATTCCTTGTAGGTCCTAGTGGAGCAGGAAAATCCACCTTTATTAAAGTGCTTTTAAAAGAGGTAGAACCAACTACGGGTAGTGTCATTTTAAACGATATTAATGTAACGAAATTAACCAGGAAAAAAACACCATTTTATAGAAGGAAGATTGGAGTGGTTTTTCAAGATTTTAGATTGATTGATACATTAAATGTTTATGAAAATGTTGCCTTTGCAATGAGAGTTATAGAGGCTACGGCTAAAGATATTAAGAAAAAAGTACCTTTGGTTTTAGATTTAGTAGGACTTTCAAATAAACATATGGCTTTTCCTCATGAACTTTCAGGTGGAGAGCAACAAAGAGTATCGCTTGCTAGAGCGATAGTAAATAATCCTACTATACTAATAGCGGATGAACCAACAGGAAATTTAGATCCTGAAACAGCATCAGAAATTATGGGTATATTAAATGATATTAATAAGGCTGGTACTACAATAATTATGGCGACGCATGCGAAAAATATAGTAGACACTATGAAAAAGAGAGTTATAGCTATAGAAAAAGGTGTTCTAGCTAGAGATGAGCAGAGGGGTAGGTATGGTTATGAGGATTAGTACATTTAAATATTTTATTATGGATGCTTTAAAGAGTTTAAAAAGAAATAAAACTGTTAGTTTAGCTTCTGTAGCTACAGTGGCAGCCACTCTATTTATTTTAGGTGTGTTTTTATTAATCGTATTTAATGTTAATGCAGGGATTGATGTAATAGGATCAAAGTTTCAGGTAAAGATTTATATTAAAGAGGGTATATCAATAACAGATAAATCAACTATAGAAAGAGCTTTGAATGATGTTGAGGGAGTTACTGATATTAGATATGAAACTAAGCTAGACGCACTAGAAACAGTAAAGAAGCAATTTGGAGAAGATAGTAAGGAATTAGTTGAAGGACTTGAAGAGTCCAATCCTTTTCCAAATGCATATGTGGTAAGTGTTGAAAAACCTGATATAGTAACAGATGTAGTTAAAGCTGCTGAGGGTCTTAGTGGTATAGATAAGATTAAAGATGTAAGAGAAATAGTTGCAAAGCTTATAAAGATAACGGATACTTTAAAGATTATAGGATTATCCTTATTCGCAATTTTGATAAGTGTATCATTATTTTTAATAGGGAATACAATTAAGCTTACTGTATATTCTAGAAAAAAAGAAATAGGTATTATGAAATATGTTGGGGCTACTGATTGGTTTATAAGATGGCCGTTTATTATTGAGGGTATGATGCTGGGTATATCCGGAGCAATTGTTTCTACAGGAGTTTTATATTATGTCTATAGAATGGTTTTCCGAAAATTTGCTAATACATTAATAGAGTTTTTAGGTTTTACTTTATTAAATCCTCAGTTCATATTAAGCACTGTGCTATGGCAATTTATGATAGGTGGCTTGATTATCGGAGCAATTGGAAGTGTTATATCAATAAGAAAATTCTTGATAGCGTAATGTTATGGCATTTATTTTCTTATTTTTGTTATAAATTTATTATATTTACATAAATAATAAATAGAGAACTGTAAAGAGGGGTATAAAATGAGTGATGAAAATAAATGGAATCAGTTTAAAACTGTAGGTAATAATGAGGCGCCAAAAAAAAGTAATAAGAGGAAATGGATTATATGGATTATAGTTTTAGTTATAGTTACTAATTCTATAACGCTATTTGCTTCCACTCAAATTTCTTTAAAAACTCCAAATGGGAAAGTCCTATTGGGTAGAGATGCTTATGACCAAGTAAATAAGTTCCAAAAACTATTTTTAGTGAGAGATAAATTATATGAGCTTTATGATGGTGAAATTAGTGATGAGGTCTTAGTAGAAGGTGCTATAAAGGGAATGACTAATTCTCTAGAGGACCCTTATACAGTTTTTATGAACAAAGAAGAGTTCACAGACTTTAATTCTCAAACAGAAGGAGCTTACACAGGTCTTGGCCTGCAAGTAGGTGTTAAAGATGGCAATATAGTTGTAATTGCACCTTTTGATGCATCACCAGCTAAAAAGGCAGGGATAATTTCTGGGGACATTATTGAAAAGGTAGATGGAACAGATGTGTCTGGTAAAGAATTAGAAAAGGCTGTTTCGATGATGAAGGGTAAGGAAAATGAAAAAGTTACCTTAACCATTAATAGAAAAGAAAAGGGCGATTTTGATGTCAGCATGAAACGTTCTAAAATAGAACTTATAACAGTTAAGGGTGAAATGTTAGAGGATAATGTCGGATATATTCAGCTTACAATGTTTGATGAAAATACTACTGAAAACTTTAATAAAAAATTAGAAGAATTAGAAGGCAAGGGCATGAAAAGTTTAGTAGTAGATTTAAGAGGAAATCCTGGTGGTCTTCTAGATCAGGTCGTATCTTTAACTTCTAATTTTATAGAAAAAGGTAAGGTTATAACTTATACAGTAGATAAGAATGATAAAAAAACGGAATACAAGTCTCAGGGCGGAATAGCCATTGGCATGCCATTAACAGTGTTAACTGATGAAGGTTCCGCAAGTGCTTCAGAAATATTTGCAGGAGCTATAAGGGACTACAAGGTTGGTACTTTGGTTGGAGAAAAGACATTTGGTAAAGGTGTGGTTCAAACTATGCTTTACCAAGACCGTGATGGTTTTGATGATGGTACTGCATTAAAAGTAACTATTTCAAAATACTATACCCCAAATGGAGAAAATATACATCATATTGGGATAGAACCAGAAGTACCAGTTGTGTATCCAGAAGCACTTAAGGAGAAAGCTTATGACAGAAGTGTGGATCCACAATTTATAAAAGCTTTAGAACTAGCTAAAGATAAAATTAAATAATAATACAAGTATCTACCGATTAATTTGGTGGATACTTGGTTTTTAAAAACGTTTAAATACAGCTTGGCACAATACCATGAAAGGGGAATTTTAAACCATGGACATTGCAATACAGACATTAAGATCAGTTGCGTCAGCAGTTGTAGATCCTTCTAATGCACTTATTATAATAATGATTTCACTTATTTTTTATAGTAAAAACAAGAAAATAGGTGCTATGCAGAAAATGATAATGGGAGAAAAATTAGATTCGCCATTTGAGTTAACTATATCTCAAATTGTAATTGGAATTATTGCTGGAGCAATAGCCAGTCTAATGTTTACATATTCAGGATTAGTTTTTGAAGAAAATTCTAATATTTATTTGTTGTTTATGGTTTCTTTATTTTTCATGGCATTTAAGCCAAGATTTATTTGTTTTTCATATTCAGGTGCGGTACTAGGGATGGCAAGTCTTTTGTTTAAATATGCAGCTGTTGTTTTAAATATGCCTAAATTGGATGTTATAAATATAGATATTCTGACGCTAATGACATTGGTGGGAATACTTCATATTATAGAGGGAAGTTTAGTAATGTTAGATGGCTCAAGAGGAGCTATTCCTGTTTTTACAAGTAGGAATAATAGAATCATTGGGGGCTTTGCTTTAAAAAGATATTGGGCGCTACCTATTTCACTACTTATTCTTTTGAGCGTAGCCACATCAGAAACAATGAGCATACAAAACATAATGAATACGGAGTGGACACATTTAATTAGAGGTGACATTGCTCTAAAAATTATGAAGAATTCGGTTATAGCAACAGTTGCACTCTATGGAGTTATAGCATATAGCAGTGTCACTTTTACTAAGAGTAAGAAAAAAAAGGCTTTTGTTTCAGGAATTTTAATTATATCTTATGGTGTTATGCTAACAGTTGTGGCACAACTTGCAGCGTTTGGGGTAGGTTATCAATTGTTTGTTTTGATATTTGCGGCAGTTGTACACGAGGGAATGCTTAGATTAGAAAAATACATGGAGCTTACTTTTAAACCTAAATTCATTAGTGATGAAGATGGAATTATGGTGCTAGAGGTAGTTCCTAGTTCGCCTGCATTTGATATGGGTATTCAAAGTGGAGATTTAATATTGGAGCTTAATGATAAAACAATAGAGTCGGATGCAGAGATTTTTAATATAATTAAAGGAAATTACAGTTCGGTATCTTTTAAAATTAAAAAATCTGCTGGAGGCGTAAAAGATGTTAGTTATAGTAACCTTAAAGGCAATAAAAGACTGGGAATAGTTGTTGTGCCAAGGGAAGTACCAAAAGATACGGAGATAGTGAAGGTGGATGACGGGAGTTTTAAGAATGTGATGGAAAAACTAAAGGATAAAAACAAAAAATAAACTCTCTTCTGCGTGCCTTGCAAAAGAGCTCTGGACTAGAAATCCCATTAAGAAATTCTAATGTTTAGCTCATATATAATTCTCTGACGCTCACATTCGGCTTCCTG
>JANZQE010000215.1:0-6336 GCA_038040705.1 Clostridium sp.
AACTGTTAAACTATTAAATGTCAGTGTGGCTGGAATAGAATAACGTATAAAAGACGTTGCAAATTTTGTATTGCAACGTTTTTTTATATTTTCTAAATGTTGTGTTTACTAAAAAAATTACATATAATTATGTCAGGGTACAAATTAGGAGGTGAATGAATGGGAAGGAACATAATAGTTGCATTTTTAAAAAAACATAAAGTATCATATATTATCGGCATTAGTTTTATGCTTTTATCATCCTATATTCAATCGCTTTTTCCTAAAGTTCTCGGGGACACCATTGATATACTTGGAATAAATAATTTTAGTTTTAAACTTATAAAGTCCAAAATAATATACATACTTTTAATTGCACTAGCTACTTTTATAAGTACTTTTGTATGGAGAAACCTGATTATAGTAAATGCTAGAAATCTGGAATGTCATCTTCGCGAAAAATTATATAATCATTTCCAGAAATTATCCCCGGAATTTTACAACAGAAGAAAAACTGGCGACTTAATATCTTACGCAATAAATGATATTTCTGCTGTAAGAATGGCTTTGGGGCCAGCTACTGCTATGACAATAAATGTTCTTGCTATTTGTAGCATTTCTATATATTCTATGTCAAAGATTATAAATTTGAAATATACTTTAATTACGCTAATTCCAATTCCCTTTATTATATTTTTTCTGTTAAACATAGGGAGACTTATTCAAAAGCGATTTAAAATTGTTCAAGAAAAGTTTTCTTCCATATCTGGCACAGTTCAAGAAAACATTTATGGGATAAGAGTAATAAAATCATATGTACAAGAAGATGCAGAGTCAGAGAAGTTTGAAATATTAAATAATGAAATGATGGATTCCAACCTTGCTATGGTAAAGGCAACATCCTTTCTCTCCCCTGTCATTCAATTTTTTTTCAGTATAAGCTTTGTTATTAATCTCATTATAGGTGGAAATATGGTGTTAAATGAAATTATAACTCTTGGGGAATTTATCGCCTTCAATGGATATTTGACTATTATTATGAGACCAATAATTTCTATAGGTCGAGTTATAAATATATTTGAAAGAGGTATTGCATCATTCAAAAGATTAGATGAAATATTTGATGTAGTTCCTAAAATTGCAGATGGGGCGAAAATGATAAGTAGCGCAATCCTTGGTGAAATAGAATTTAAAGATTTTAGTTATTCTTATGACAATACTTACAAAATAGTTTTACAAAATATTAATCTTAAAATACCCAAGGGATATACTCTTGGAATCATAGGGAAAACCGGTTCAGGTAAAACGACCTTAGTAAACCTTTTATTAAAGCTTTATGCATCACCACAGGAAAAAATATTTATAGATTCAGTGGACATAAACGACTACTCTTTAGAAACACTTAGAGCGAGCATTGTGTATGTACCCCAAGATGATTTTTTGTTTTCTGCATCTATAAATGATAATATAAAATTTTTTAAGGATGTATATACAGTATGCGAAGTTGAAAAAGCTGCTGAGGTAAGTTGTATATATGAAAGCATTATGAAATTGCCTAATGGATTTGATACCATACTGTCCGAACGTGGTGTTAATCTATCAGGTGGCCAAAAGCAACGGATATCTATAGCGAGGGCTATTATTAGAAATCCCTCAATACTTATTTTGGATGACTCACTTTCAGCAGTGGACACTATTACTGAATCCAAGATAGTTGAAAATATAAATAAATGTAGAATTGGAAAAACAACAATTATTACAGCTCACAGAATTACTACAATCAAAGATGCGGATCTTATTATAGTCCTAGATGAAGGCAAAATATGCGAACATGGAACACATAATGAGCTCGTATCGAAGGGAGGGCTATATTATGAAACCTACAAATCCCAACATAGTGAAGCATAAAATTAATAGTTTCAAAAGACTTTTAAAGCTTACAAAACCACATCTTAATAAGATAATTTTAGCTGCATTGTGTGTAATGATTGTAAATGCTGCTGAACTATTAAAACCTTATATACTAAAATTAGTTATTGATGATTTCTTAATAAAAAAAGTATCGCAAGATGGTATGTACTCAATATCATCACTAGGATTAATATATTTTATACTTGCAGCTATTGGTGGTTTATCATCTTTTACACAGGTAAATTTAATAAACAGTGCTGGACAGGAAATTATGAAGAATTTGAGAAGAAGAGTATTTAGAACAATACAATTTCTTCCGCTATCATATCTTGATAAGACCTCCTCTGGAAGACTTATAACTAGAGCCACAAATGACGTAGAAGCCATGAGCGAAATGTATACCGATGTAATTATAAGTTTATTTAAAGATGTGTTCTTACTTTTAGGTATAGTGTATGCCATGATTGCACTTGATGTAAAATTAGCACGTATTTCTTTTTCCGTTGTTCCTTTGATGTTTTTTATTATCTTTATTCTAAAGAACAAAATTAAGAGAAATTTTTCAAAGATGAAAAGCTTAATAGGCAGAATTAACGGATTTATGGCTGAGAATATCTCAGGAATGAAGTTCATACAAATATTTTCAGGTGAAAAAGAAAAAAATGACGAGTTTCTAAAACTAAATGAAGAGTATTTCAAGAGCACCATATTTCAAGTTAGGTTGAACAGCATATTAAGACCAGCGGCGGATATTTTTCAAAGTCTTGCAGTAGCAATTATAATATGGTATTCCATGAGTAAAATTGCAAACAATACCCTTGAACTAGGTGTTCTTTTCGCTTTTACAACTTATATAAAACAATTCTTTAATCCTATTTCTGATCTTGCAGATAACTACACTACTATTCAATCTGCCTTGGTTTCTGCAGAACGAATTTTCGAACTTTTAGATGAAGAAGATTCTTTAGAAGATTTAGATGAGGGCATGAGCATAGATTTGCAGGGTGATATAGAATTTAAAAATGTATGGTTTTCATATGATAACTCAGAATGGATATTAAAGAATATCTGCTTTAAAGTTAATAAGGGTGAGACTATTGCATTTATAGGAGAAACTGGGGCAGGTAAAACTACAATAATAAGTCTCATAAGTGGTTTTTATAAAATTCAAAAGGGTGAGATACTTATAGATGGAATTAATATCAATGATATTAAAAAGAAAAACTTAAGAAAGAGCATATCGGTTGTGCTTCAAGATGTATTTTTATTTTCAGGAAATGTAAAGTCTAATGTAATACTAAATGATGATATTAGCGAAAAAATATTAATGAAGTCTCTTAAAACTACATGTGCCTTTGACTTTGTAAATGATTTACCTGGAGGGATCCATGCAGTTGTTATGGAAAGAGGATCTACCTTTTCAGCAGGTCAGAAACAACTAATATCATTTTCAAGAGCCCTTGCTCATTCTCCATCTATATTTATATTAGATGAAGCTACATCTAATATAGATTCTAAAACCGAAAAAATAATACAAAAGGTTATTTTGGAAATGGCTCTAAATAGGACTACACTTATTATCGCACATAGATTATCAACAATAAGAAATGCCGATAAAATAGTGGTAATTAAGCATGGAGAAATTATAGAAATAGGTAATCATGATGAACTTATGATACTTGAGGGATATTATAAAAATATGTTCTAAGGCGATATACTTGGTTGCAAATTAAAATAAAATGGTATGTAAAATATTGAAACAGTTCATTTTACATACCATTTTTATTTTATTATCCTAAATTATGTTTTTAGTATTTGTTTAAAACAAAATAGAATTCAACCCCATTTTCTGTGTTTTCTACTCCACAACTTCCGCCATGAAGTAACATTATATTTTTAACTATGGAAAGCCCTAGACCAGTACCACCAAGTTTACGAGTCCTTGATTTATCGACTTTATAGAAATTATCCCATATTTTCACGATTTCAGTTGCCTCAATTTCACTTCCAGTATTTTCAACTGAAACAGTAATGGTATCTTCTTTTTCTATCATTCTTAATGTTATATATCCACCACTATTAATATGTCTTATAGCATTTGTCATATAGTTAGTTAACACCTGTTCTATTCTGTTCCAATCCGCATTAACCTTTATATTTTGTATTAAATTTAATTTAAGTGTTATATTTTTTTCATTTAGCATAGATGAAAATTTCTTAGTAAATGGTTGAATTAATTCATGTAGAAAAAACTCTTCTTTAACCAGCTTGAAATTTCCTGATTCTAGTTGAGATAAATTCAACATATCTGACACTAAATTATTCATTTTCTTAGATTCATCCATAATGACATCGATAAAATATTGCTTTTCTTCACCCTCCAAGATATCATCATTTAATGCCTGTGTGTACCCCTCTATTAGAGTTATTGGTGTTTTAAGCTCATGAGAAACTGCTGCCACAAAGTCTTTTCTCATCTCTGTTAATTTCTTTTCTTTTTCAATGTCTTTTTCTAACTTTGTATTAGCATCTTTAAGTGACGTTAATGCTCCATCTAAATTTTCTGATAGAAGATTTAATGAAGTAGCAAGGGCACCTATTTCATCTTCACTTTTAACCTGGCACTTTTCTGTGAAGTCAAGATTAGCCATTTTAGAAGCAGTTTTAGTTATTTTTATAAGTGGCTTTGCAATCATATTTGAGTAAATGAATGAAAGTAGTAAAATAGTAACTATAGCACCTATGTAGAAATACAAGTAAAATTCCTTTATAACTTGTACTGCTTCATTTACTGGCTGCAGTGATGAAAAAACGTAGATAGTCTCATCTTTCTTTTCATCGTATAATACGCCTGCTACGCTTACTACTAGTTCACGGTTTGCTCCAGTAATAAAAACAAAGGGCTTTCCTTGTCTTATTAATTTAGCAGCTCCACCAGTATTTTTTATTTCATCAGACATTATTTGAATCATAATTCCAATTTTCAAAGAGTCCTTTCTTGCATCATCAAATGTTGTAAGCTGTTTCAAATTTCCTGAACTATCGCTTATAATTATTTTATAACTGTTTTCTTCTTCAAATGAATTAATTAAGTTAACCTCATCCACATCGTTTTCAAGCACCTTATATTGATTTTTGAATTTCACAAGGTTATCTTTAACATTATCTGTTTTCCACTTTATATAAAACTGCTCAAAAAATTGTGATTGTACTACTAAATTAGTGGTGATGAAAATTATAAAAACTATAGAGGTTATAGCGAAAAGTTTTCTTGTAATACTCTTTTTACTTTTCATTTCTCACCTCAAATTTATATCCTGTCCCTCTTATTGTTGCTATAAGGTAAGAATTTTCCCCTAATTTCTCTCTTCATCTTTTTATAACAGTATCAACTGTCCTTAAGTCTCCATAATAATCAATTCCCCATACTGCATCCAATATTTTCTCTCTACTTAAGACAATTCTCTTATTAATCATAAAATAATTTAGTAGTTCGAATTCCTTTGGAGATAAATTTATTTCGATATTGTCCACTGTGACCTCATGGCTTAAGTTATCAACAACTAAACCATCAAAGTTATTTCCATCCTTTACAGAGGCTTCACTTATATGAGTCCTTCGTATAATTGCTTTCACTTTAGCTACTAATAATTTTGGGACAAAGGGCTTAGTTATATAATGGTCTGTACCTAATTCAAACCCTAATAACTCATCATCTTCTTCGGATTTAGCGGTAAGCATTATAACCGGTATATCAGAGGTTTTTCTTATTTCCTTACATACATCCCATCCATCCATAATTGGCATCATTACATCCAGAATGACCAAATCTATTTTATTTTTATTAAATATATCTATAGCCTCGCTACCATTTTCTGCTTGAATTATATTATATTGCTCCTTTTTTAGATATATAGACACTAGATTTCTAATTCTTTCTTCATCGTCAACTACCAAAATAGTTTCCATCATAAAATTTTCTCCTATATTATTAAAATTTTTTAAGCTTAAATAGTGTGTTAGCTTTATCGCACTAATAAGTATAGGTTGATTATATCAAATTTACAGTGATATTAATAGTTCTCACTAAATGAGGTAAATTTTTATTTGCAATTGTCCTATGTTTATATAATAAATTGAAACCATGGCATCCAAATGGCAATTTTGTTAACAATTTATGAATATAAACCATGGATATATAATATAATTATAGTAATATGCACAGCAATTGTAATTTTAACTACTGTTTTTAACATAAGAACCATAAACTTCACACAACTTTAAATTAGATTCGTGATATAATGAACTTGTACAATTTAATAGGATGTAGGTAACAATCGAAAAGTATTATCTATTCTATACAAACATAAGGAGGTTTTTATATGCTTAATGGTACAAAGATTAGAGAGTTAAGGCTTAAAAAATCTTTAACAAGCAGAGATATAT
>JANZQE010000216.1:0-3576 GCA_038040705.1 Clostridium sp.
GAGGCGAAGTAAAAATAATAGGAGATAGAATTAGGTTCGGAATGTGCTTAAAGGAGATTACTTATGTTAATAAGTTTTTAGTCTTTTTAAATCAATAGTAACAAAAACTGTTCCAGCTTTTGACAAGGGTCTGACCCCTTACACAGATTATATTGTAAATTAAAGGAGGATATTTTTCCCTCCTTTAATTTTTTACAACGGAACCCATTAATTAAAATTGGCATAGCTTTTCTTCATTTATTATTTTTCCACCATTTAAATCCACTAGCATTACATAAATATTAGCTTTTATGGACCTCGGTGGATTATTTACTAAAAGGTCAAATTCACTTGTGCTGCCAACGGCTATAGATATTTTTATATCTGCAGTAAGTTCAATGCAAGCTATTTTACCATAAACATTAAAAAGGCTTTCCGAAGTAACTAAAGGTACAATTTCAACATACCATTTTGAATACTCCCATTTAGTTATTTCAAGCATTATATCAGCAGCGCCATTTATGGTTTTATTAAGGTTCCACTCAAAATCACGGGTATATAGGTCAGATAGAATAACTTGAAAGAATTTCCTTTTATTCTCTATCATTTGTAATCGTTTCTCTTCTGTAGGAATATCTTCTATTTTATTATTTATGTGCCCTGCAGCTAACATTAATTCACTATAGGTAACTCCATTGTAGGCACCACCAGCAAATTTGTTTATTGTATCTGGGGCAGGAGGTGATTTTACTAGTTTTCGAAGTAATCTGGAAATATGAGCTGCGCTTACATCAACTGTGTTTGCGTATTGATTAATTGACCGATCACCTTTAGCTTTTTCTAATAATAGTGCAAATTTAACTAAATCAAAATTGCTATAGTCTGGCATTTAATCACCTCTCTCAATACACATTATATCATTTCTCATTGTTTATAGTCAATATGCTTGAAAAACATAAATAAAATTACAAAAGGTATTGCGATGATTTAATAAATATGGTATATTGTTTACAATAAATGCAATTAAGTACAAACAATGTAAACGTAGAGAGGGGATTTATATGAATTTAAAAAAATATGCATTACAACAATTATTGGAAGATTGTTTTGATAGTAGTTATACAAAGCTTTCTAAGGCTATTGGTGTTGATGTAGCACATGTATATCGAGTTTTAGTTAAGAATAATACTCCAGGGCTTAAGTTCTTCAATGGTTTAATGAAGTGGTGTACTGAAAATCAGTTAGACTATAGGGAATATATTTTTTTACCTAATCCATTAACTATAGGTAATAAAACACAGGAAATATAGTTAATAATAATTTGTAAAATGAATTTAGGGAGGAATAAATAATGGCAAAATATAGACAGCTTTATACAGAGTTTTGGAGCGATAGCTTTGTGCTTGAACTTACACCGGAGGAGAAATACTTTTATTTGTATCTTATATCTAATTCCAAATCCACACAGTGCGGAATCTACGAGATTTCCAAAAGAACTATTGAGACAGATACAGGCTATAACAGAGAAACTGTAGAAAAGCTAATTCAAAGATTCTGTGATTATAAAAAAATATTATACTGTGAAACTACAAAAGAGCTTATGGTAATTAATTGGATAAAATATAATGTGCCTAATAACCAAAATACTATTAAATGCGTTCAAAAAGAAATAAATAAAGTTAAGAACAAAGCCTTTATTAAGATACTATTTAACAAATGTAAGGAAACTTTGTTAGATGTAGATAAAATCTTTGAAAACTATAAATTTGAGGAAAGTTATGAAAATATTATAAAAAACTTAGAAAACGAAAAAAATACAGACCAAGAAGCTAATAAATCACAAATAAAAAAATTTAAAGGGGCTTATAAGGGGCTACCAAGTAATAGAGAAGAAGTAATAAGTAAAAAGCAAGAAGTAATAAATAAAAAAGAAGTAGAAGAAGTAATAAATAATTCTGCTGCTGAGGAATTAGAAAATATAATTAAAATATTTGAAGAAAATGTACATGCTATCACTCCACTAGAAAATGAAAAAATATTAGAGTATACAAATCATGTAACTAGCGAAGTTATTATTATGGCAATAGAAGAAGCAGTGTGTTATGGCGCTAAAAATCTAAAGTATATTAAAAAAATACTGAGTAATTGGATAAGTGTTGGTATAAAAACTGGAGATGATGTAAAAGCATATCAAAAAAAGTGGGTAAGTAGAACGAGTAGCAGCCAGAGTCCTAAGGTTAAAACAGGTGATTTCTGCGATTTTGAGCAGAGACAATACGATTTCGATGACCTAGAAAAAAAGTTATTAGGACATATAAAATAAATTAAAGGGCGGTGTTTTAACATGGAAAAACTAGTTCAAAGGGCCAAAACTAAAGAGAGTGGAGCTACAGAGGAAATAATAGAAAAATTCAAATATCTCATATTCAAGGAAGCGGCAAGGTACCATATTCCAGGTTATGAAATCCAGGATTTGGTTCAGCATGGATACCTTTCTGTTATCAAAGCCATAGCTATGTACAAACTAGGCAGCAACAGCTTTAATGGCTATTGCATTAAGGCTATAAGGATGAACTTCAAGGCTCTTCTAAAAGGGCAGATAAAACATTTTAGGGAGGTTCCAAATAGTGATATGGTAGATTTTGATCTATCAGGGAATTATGATTTCACCTTAGAGGATGAAGTTATGGCATACGATGAAGTGAAAAAATTGTACGTGGCGCTTGCTACACTAGATACATTAGAGCGAGAAATAATAGAAAAATACTATATTTTGGACAAACCCCTTATATAAATTTATATATTTAATAAATATCCGCACAAAACTTTTAAAGGACATATATACTCATTGAAAACAAAATGAATCGGTGTACAAGCAAGTACACTAGATATTAGGGGGAGTGATTTAAATGGCAGTTGTATCAACAAAGGTAGCCAGTGTGCTAAAACTTACTATGAAGGTAGGAGTTGACAGCGAAGGTAAAGACAAATACGCTACAAAGAGATTAAGCAATCTAAAAGTTGAAGCAGTAGACGAAGACCTATTTGCTGTAGGAGAAGCTATCTCTAGTCTCAAAACTTATCCATTATTCAGGCTAGACAGAGAAGATGAGGTTAACTTAGTTATGGAATAAGCTTATTTAAAGTATCTAGGTCAAATAATTTAAAGGAGGAAAAGCGATATGCATAAATTAGTTATGAGATTTTTAACAGAAACAGAGGGTAAGTATTTCACGTTAACTGTAGATGATATCAAAGCAGACGGAAATGGAGTTCCAACTATTACAGAAGCTGAGGCAAACGCTCTTATGGATTTAGTCATTGCAAACAACATTTTCGAATCAGCGAACGGAAACTTAATTGGCAAGAAAGATGCCAAAGTAATTTCTACTGATACTAGTATAATTGATGTAGCTTAGGAAAATAGTGCCTGTAAAAGGGCGCTTTTTTTTGCAAATTCCACAAAAATAAAATTAGACATATTAATAAGGAGGAGAAGAATAATGGCAAGATTATGTTTTGATTATGGACATGGTGGAAAAGACAGTGGGGCCTTATATAATGGAAGAAAAGAATCTAATGATGTTTGTTAGTAAG
>JANZQE010000217.1:0-2946 GCA_038040705.1 Clostridium sp.
ACCACACATTTTACAAAAATTATATACTTTAGATGACTTTCCTATAACATATATTAAGTCATTTTCTTTAATTATTTCTTCGCCTTTAGGAACTATGACTTCATCTCCCCTAATTATTAGACCCAATATTATTGATGATGGATGTTTGTCTATATCTCTCACCTTTTTACCGATAAACTTAACTTCAGAGGTTATTTTTAGTTCCACCATTCTCACTCTACCACTAGCAAACCTTTCAACATTAATAGCCGATGAAAACCCCAAAGTTCTTGCTATTTCTTCAGCTGCTGTGAATTCTGGATTTATTACAAAATCTACACCTAACTGATCTTTAATTAATGAGAGTTCATCAGCATATTCAGGATCCCTTACTCTTGCAACAGTTTGACGAGCTCCTAGCTTTTTAGAAGTAAGGCAACATACCATATTAATCACATCACTACCTGTTACTGCAATAAGTAAATCTGCATTTTCTATACCCGCTTCAATGAGTACACTAGTGCTTACCCCACTACCTATAACACACATAACCTCAAGACTATCCTCTACCTTTTCAATTGCAACAATGCTTTTATCTATAATTGTAACATCATTATTTTCTTCAATTAAATTTTTAGCAAGAGTGTATCCAACCTTACCTGCTCCAATAATAATTATCTTCATTTTTTCCTCCTAAGTCCTTCTAATCATTCGCTATAGGCAGACTTTTATCCCATATTTTTTCAAATGCTTCGGTTATATAGTTAATAGTATTCCTGTCATCTGTCTGAACAGCACACTCAAAATTACTTTTTATGCCTAAGTCTTTTAAATATCTAGATGATAGAGATAAAATAAATACATCGTTACCTATAATAATTAAGTTTTTTCTAAACATACTAGTTATCCGTATCTTCCCACCGGCACTAATGATTTTATTTATATAAACCCTTGAGAGGATACCACTGTTGCTAACAAATGGCATTAAAATCTTACATTTATTAATCATATTATTATCTAATAATAATTTTAGTAGTTTCTTAAATAATTCATGGTCAAAGGTTCCGGAAATTAAAATATGATTATCGATTTTATTATCTAGTGTAATTAACAATCTTTGTACTAAATCTTCCAAATCAGTAATGAATTGCACTTTACTCCCCATAATAATCCCCCTCATTTATAAACGGATATTATACAATTATACAATTATTTTATATGTACTATCAAGGGTTATTTAAATTAATTTATAAAAAAATCACAGGTTTAGATAACCTGTGATTTTTTATAAATTAGCTTCTTTCAAATATCTCTTGAAATTCTACTGATTCAAGCTTTTCTCGTACTAAAAGCTCTTCTGCTACAGCAGTAAGTTTACTCCTATTCTCAGTTAAAAGTGTCAATGCTTTTTTATATCCATCATCTATAAGTCTTTTTATTTCTACATCTATTTTATATGCGGTTTCTTCACTAAAACTTCTATCTTTTCCTATGTCTCTTCCGAGGAATACCTCATCAGAGCTACCCGAACCAAAGGCAATTGGTCCAAGGGAATCACTCATTCCGTAGTCCATTATCATCTTTCTTGCAATTTTAGTTGCTCTTTCAATATCATTGCTTGCACCAGTACTTATATCTCCAATAACTAGTTTTTCTGCGACTCTTCCACCTAATAAGCCCACAATTTCCTCTTCAAGTCTTGACTTAGACATATATGATCTGTCTTCATCTGGAAGACTCATAGTATATCCGCCGGCCCTTCCTCTTGGAACTATGCTTATCTGGTGAACAGGATCCGACATTGGAAGTAAATTCATTACAATTGCATGGCCTGCTTCATGATAAGCTGTAAGCCTTCTATCAGCTTCAATTATCACTCTACTTTTCTTTTCAGGTCCAGCAATTATTCTTGTAACTGCTTCTTCAAGCTCAACCATTCCTATGAGTTTTTTATCTTTTCGTACAGCTAAAAGTGCTGACTCATTCATTAAGTTTTCAATGTCTGCACCTGTAAATCCGGGTGTCCTTTTGGCAAGTACGCTAAGTTTAACTTCTGGGTCAAGATGTTTATTTTTTGAATGGACCGCCAAAATTTCTTCTCGACCCTTAGAATCAGGAAGACCAACAAGTATTTGCCTATCAAATCTACCTGGTCTTAGTAGTGCTGGGTCAAGTACATCAGCTCTATTTGTAGCTGCAATCATTATTATTCCTTCATTTTCTCCAAATCCATCCATCTCAACAAGCAGTTGGTTTAATGTCTGTTCTCGTTCATCATTTCCACCACCAACACCTGCACCTCTTTGTCTTCCAACAGCGTCAATTTCGTCTATAAAAATTATACAAGGCGCATTCTTTTTTGCCTGCTCAAATAAATCTCTTACTCTAGAAGCACCAACGCCTACAAACATTTCTACAAAATCTGAACCTGAGATGCTGAAAAATGGGACTCCGGCCTCTCCTGAAATGGCTCTTGCAAGAAGTGTCTTACCAGTTCCTGGAGGTCCTACTAGCAAAACTCCTTTTGGTATACGAGCGCCCATATCTATATATCTTTTAGGGCCTTTTAGAAAATCGACTATCTCTGCAAGCTCAGCTTTTTCTTCATCTGCTCCTGCAACATCATCAAAACTAACTTTTTTAGCATTAGGATCGACTAGTTTTGCTTTGCTTTTACCAAACTTCATTACACCACCGCTCCCACCGGCACCTTTTGACTTCTTTAGGAACATAAAACCAAATACTACAAGCATTGTTATGAATAATACATTAGGCAATACCTGTAACCACATTTCAAAAGAAGATGGTTTTAGGTATGTTTCCTGTACATCTGAACCTTTTGGATTAGCTTCAAGGAACTGATTTAACCTAGCGGATGGAACAACTGTATTATATGTAGTTCCATTTTTTAAAGTTCCCGAAACTGATCTCTGATCATCTTCTACCACAAAGCTTTTTATATTATTA
>JANZQE010000218.1:0-2534 GCA_038040705.1 Clostridium sp.
AGCGTAATAGAAGGGGAAACTAAACTTAGGGCAGTTGTAGATACAATAAGTAAAGAATTTACAGAAAAACCTGGCACTGGAGTTATGTTTGTAATGCCTATTTTAGAATCTTACGGAGTTAAAAATGAAGAGTATCAAACACATTAGAAAGTAGCCAGACTATAAAAACAAAAAACATCCCATACATAAACCACGGTTTATGTATGGGATGTTTTTTCTATCTTTACTCTCTTTTTTCCTTTAAGCTATCTGCCATTGACACACTGAGTACCTTTCTTCGGTTTAAAGCTTTTGATATCTCATAGGTTATTAAGATTATTACAAAACCAATTAAAATATTTATATTGTTTAATTTAGTGGGTATAGTTATATTCATCTCTTTAGTCATAGTATTAAAAAAACTTTTGAGTGTCATTAATATAAGTGGTACTGATATTATATATCCTAATATAACAAGTATAATGTTGCTACCTAATATGAGAGAAAAGACTTCTTTTTTGGTGTATCCAAGGATTCTAAACATGGAGATATTAGCTTTATTCTCTTCTATTAATAAGGAGGTAACTACATAAAGTACTATTAATCCAATAATAAATGCAGTAACTGCAATTCCAGAAATCATATAATTCATTGGCTTAAGCAGTGCGTTGTAGCCATCTATTGCATCTTGGCTGTTAGTCATTGATATAAGCTTATCTTGTGATATATTAAGTTTTTCCATAGAATCTAACTGAAGATAACTATTTTCGGGATAGCCATTCAAATTATTGAACTTGGTTAAGGGCATATATATTATGTCCCCAATATAGGTTATTGCAATTTTATCTATTTTAATTGTAAACTCCTTTGAATTCACTTTATTTTCAACCTTTATGCTATCGCCTTCATTAAGATTGTATTTATCACTCATGGATTTAGTTATTATTATATTATCAAAATTAATAGGGGTATTATTTTTGTCTTCTAAGGTAATTAACTTTGAGTCACTTTCAGCTCCATAAATGATGAAATTCTCATCCTTGTTATTAAACTGGGATGTAAAAGTGGATAAGGACCTTTTTTCGCCGGAATTTATGTCTCCCATTTGAAGTGAATTAAAGGTATATTGATAATTATATTTATATATGTCCTGATAACTGCTATTTACCATGTAATCCATAGAGTCCCTTGTGGCAAAGCCAAGAAGAAGTAACATTGAAGCAAAAGCTACCCCAAGTAGCATAAGTAGGGTTCTAGGCATACTTCGTACTATTTCTCTTATTTTGAACTTTGTACTGAACTTGAATCTATCCAATTTAAGATTCTTTTCAATGAAGTTTACCTTTGTTTTGTTTGTTCCGCCGTGCATAAGCTCTAGTGGTGATAATTTAAGTGCGCTTTTAATAACTATATAAGTTACCGGAATTAAAAATACAAAGGGAAGTAACAAACTTATAATAGTGTATTTTGCATCGAAATTAATAACTAGCACAGGAAGGTTATAATAACCTGAAACTACTGAAACTAAGGGATTTACAAGCAAACTACCTATTATAGTTCCTGTGATACTCCCAATAGAGGAAACAATTAATGAATATCTAAGATAATGGGACATTATTTCCCTTTTGGTATACCCAAAGGAGTACAATGTTCCTATAATTAAATACTCTCCTTTAAGAAGCCTTGAAAGAACAACAGATATAAGCACACAGGTTAATAGAAGAATAGCTATAGGCATATATTTACCAACAGCAACACCACCATTCAAATCACCGTCTATAAATGAAATCCTATTATTATCTTTTTTGCTTATCCATTGAATCAATATATTATCACTATTTAGGTTCTTCTTGAATTCATCAATGTTTTCCTTGTTAAATTTAACGCTATAGTAGGTTAGAGGGGTTCCGATTTTTTCAATATCTGAACTTAACACTACAGCTACCCCAAAGGCCTTTGGATTTTTCAAAATATCATTGGCGGATTTTAGTGGATATACGTAATCAGGCGTTGTCATGTAACCTACTATTTTAAAGTCTGTTTCTTTTATTTTCAAATTATCATCTATAGATAATAAATGAGCACTGGCAAAGCCTTTATCTATTAATATTTCATTTTTATTCTGAAGAGTCTTGCCATCTATAACAGCATATTTATCTATTTTTTCTGTGCTTTGTAACACTCTTAAAACGGATTCCTTGTCATAACTGTAGTCTACTGATTTTCTCTCTTCTAGTAACAAATCATATTTGTGTTCCAATTCATTAATATTTTCTACCGGGTTCTCTGCAATAAAACTGGCATCTTCAAGTTTATTTTCTACTCTGAAACTTTTAAGATTATCTAGTACACCTACCATGGCAATATTAAAAGAACTGTAAAGCATGCAACCTATTATTATAAGTATTATACAGCCTACATATTGAGATTTGTGTTCATACATAGTCCTCTTTACTTTTTTATTTAATATCATTACCATTCAACCCTTTCTGCAGGCAATACCGCATCATTTATTCGGTTTTCACTCACTTCTCCAGATCGAAGCTTTATTATTC
>JANZQE010000219.1:0-9450 GCA_038040705.1 Clostridium sp.
TTTAAAATGGAATTAATATTATATCCTTTTAAAAATATAGTTTTCAATAAAAATTCTGTATTACTAGACGCGTCTTTCCTACTAAGCTTAATATATGACGATGATATTAAGCATAGTGAATGTTTATCATGCCTAAAACTACTTTCTGAGCGAAGTTGCGAATATTATATAAGCAGTATGGTATTTGCGGAAGTTTTAAACCAAATACTTTATAAGTTATTCATTAGTGATATTCAGTGTAGAATAACCAATACTAAACCCTATAACTCAAATGACAATATTAGATATATTACAAATAGCTTTAGCCGCCATGATACAAAAATATTAAAACAAAAGAGAGAGGACAGACTTATTCATATTCCATATAAAAGATATTTTGATAATATTTCTAAAAATTCTTCAAAACGAAATTTATTGAAAATCTATTACAATAAGTCTGTAGAAATAATTTCAGAAGTTGAAAAGATTATAAATATCAAATATGTAAATATTTCCGAAGAATGTATGCCCCTAGTTAAAAAAATCATGTGCGAAAACTTGCTATCTGTAAATGATGCTTTTCATATGGCTACCGCTGAGTATAATAAAATAGAATATTTACTGACTTTGGATGGTGACTTTGTTTTTGCTGAAAGTAGTGAAATGAAAATACTTAAGATCTAGTGCCACATTACTTCTCTAAGTACCTTTATTATAAAAAAAAGAAGTGTAATTTTGATTACCTCAAATTACACTTCTTTTTTTATAGTTATTGTTATTTGGGGATGTGAATAACCGAACCCTCTTTTATGGCATTCTCATCTACAATTTCATTTGTTTCTTTTAAAATTTCTATAGCGTGTTTTACACTGAAAGTAGGCATAATATCTTTAGCAATTGATGTTAATGTATCTTGCTTTTTAACGGTGTAATCAGTAGTTTTACTATCTGATTCCAAAGTCGTTGATGTCTCAATTGTTTTTTCATAAGGAATTATTATTTCCTCACCCTCTACAATGTAATAAGCTTCATCCATATTATTTCTATCTTTAATAAATTCAACAACCTTACTTGTATCATAGCTAGGCATATGTGTGCTCACTATACTAAATACTGTGTCACTCTTTTTAACAGTATAAATTCCAACGTTTGTTTTGTCATTAATATAAGCTTCATCCAATTTATTGCTGTTTATCTCTTTAATATCTTCAACTTCCGAGTTGTCTTCACTCGAATTTAGGTCACTTTCATCATCTTTATTTACTAATGAATCAGTATTATCTTTGATTATTGAATTGTCGGTTTGAACTACACTATTATCTGGCGTTTTCTCTTTGGCAGTATCTTCTCCTGATCCAATAAACCTTACAGCAAAAAACACTCCTAAGATTACTACCGCAATAGTAGATATTGTAATTAGTCCTTTTTTTATCTTCATATTTAAAACCCCTTTCATATTTATTAGTAAATGATTTACATTTAAATTATTGACACAATTTAATAGTCTCATACATGAAATTTTAATTTAAGCAAAAAAAATAAGGCTGCTAACTTCACCTTACAAGTTAACAGTCTTTATATAATTATGTCTTATACTCTATTAGGATTTTCTATTCGTTTTTTAACTTCTTCAACTGTCATTCCAGTTGCATTTATGATTGGAGCTTTTGATATCGAATCCTGCGAACCCATAATATTTTGATTCTCACCTGTAACAACAACTGCATCATACCTATTTAAAAAATTTCCTGCATTTTTCTTTCTATTATCAAATTCTTTGACTGTATACCCTTCTTCACTCAAATAATCTTTAATTGGATTTAATCCCTTTTGCACAGCTACTTTCTTCATATTTTACGCCTCCCTTCAAAATTATTATCTCCAATTTTTAAAAGGGTATTCAAATGACTACTCTAATAATAAGTATAATAACAAATTATAAAAAACCAGAGAATATTATTCTCTGGTTTTTTATATAACTGTGTATCCGGCGTCTTCAATAGACTCAATTAAATTTTCAAGCGAAACAAAATAATCATCATATATTATTTCTATCTCTTTACTTACACTGTTTATCCCACAGGCAATTACTCCTTGATTGTTTGATATTGCAAGATTAACATTACTAATATCTTTTGAAGTACTCATATTGAATATTTTTATAACCGCCTTCATCTTTATCCTCCTAGTTATCTTTAATTAATTCTTTTATTATATATGAATCTTCATTATTCTCAGCTAATTCTAATTTAACATCTTCAACACTTACAGGCTCTTCGTAGCTTCCAGAAATCAAAGTTAAATCTTCAATTTTAACCTCCACTATTTCTTCATCTGTACCATTAAGTTTTATCTTTATTTTAACTGCTTCCTTTACAACACTGTTGCCAATAACTTCTGCTCTTCCATGAGGGGTATCTACAATAGATCCTACAGTAGGTAGTGTTTTTCTTATTTTTTCATAAGTGTCCTGTTCATAGTTTAAGCAGCACATAAGTCTCCCACAAATGCCTGATATTTTTGTAGGATTTAATGATAAATTTTGTTCTTTTGCCATTTTTATCGACACTGGAGCAAACTCACCTAAAAAAGTTGAACAACACATAGGTCTACCACATGGCCCAAGCCCACCTATCATTTTTGCTTCATCCCTAACTCCTATTTGCCTAAGTTCTATTCTTGTTCTAAATACAGCTGCTAAATCCTTTACTAGTTCTCGAAAATCCACTCTTCCATCCGCTGTAAAGTAAAAAATGACTTTATTATTATCGAAAGTATACTCTACATCTATGAGTTTCATATCAAGTTCATGCTTATGTATCTTATCTACGCAAACGTCGTAAGCTTCTTTTTCTTTTCTTTTATTTCCCGAGTCTTTTTCTGCATCTCCATCTGTCGCCTTTCTTATGACACACTTAAGTGGAGATACTATATTGTCTTCTTTTATCTCTTTTCGACCAATAACACATTCTCCAAATTCTATTCCTCTTACTGTTTCAACAATAACCATATTACCCTTTTGAATATCTATATCATTAGGACTAAAATAGTATATTTTACCGGCCTTTTTAAATCTCACTCCTATTACTGTAACCATATCAAACCTCCTGCATTTTAAATAACATTACTTCAAACGCTAACCCTGGGTTAACATTCCTATCTAAATTCTCTTTAGTATCATTTATTATATTTATAATACCATTTAATTTATTAAATGAAAATGTATTCGCTAATTCTTTTATACACAATATCTTATCTATGTTAATAATTAAATTATCTTCTTCGATTTCTTTATATATTATAGTATCCCTAATATAAGAAAGAAATGCATTTATTATTTCCTCAAAATTTTCTTTTTGATCCGATAATTTTTTCTCATATTTGATTAATTCCTGCGTTGTAACTTTGCTAAGTTGGAGCAATATTTCCAAGGTAATATTTCTAATATTACTAAAATTAGTATCGTTAATAAATTTTTCAGCCTTTCCAGGTATTCCATTGCTAAAAGCTATAATAACTCTTATCTCTTCTAAGGATAAATCCACATAATTTTTTTTTAGAAATTGTTGTATTTCATCTTCATTTAAGTGTTTTAATTTATGTATTTGACATCTCGATTTTATTGTGTCCAATATAACCTCAAGATTTTCACATAATAAAAGTATAAAAACATTTTTGGGTGGCTCCTCAATTGTTTTTAAAAAAGCATTTTGAGCCTGTACCGTCATCTTATGAGCGTCATAGATAATTATAACTTTTTTATTCCCCTCATAAGGTTTTTTATGAATTTCTTCATTTAAAGTTCTTATAGAATTCACGCCTATTGTGCTCTTGTTTTTTTCTGCGCGCCATTCTACCAAATCAACATATTTCTTATCCTCTTTCTCTCCTAAAATATTAAACCCTATGTTCCGGGCTAATATGCTTTTTCCTATTCCATCTTCTCCAACTATAAGATGAGCGTGTGATAGTTTATCTAATTTTATAGATACACTTATTTGATTTTTTATACTATTATGACCTATTATGCTCTCAAAACTCATTTTAGACCTCCATGCATAGAGGCAAGTATACTTATAAGTATACTTGCTCCTAATTAGTTACACCTTAATAAACTTATCTACATCAACCACAAATACATTTGCGCCACCTGCATCCACTTCAATTGGAAATGGCATATATACTCCAGTTGACCCTGCTACAGATGAAGGTGATGTTATTATTTGCTTTCTTGACTTACATACATTCTCTATAATAGCTAGAACCTCTTCTACCTTTTCTTTTTCTACACCTATTAGCAGGGTTGTATTCCCTGATTTTAAAAATCCACCTGTGGTAGCTAATTTGGTGACCCTAAAACTCTTATCTGTTATTTCTTCTATTAAATCACTTGCATCATCATCTTGTACTATTGCAATAACTAGTTTCATATAATCCCATCCTTTTTATAGTTTTATTTTTTTAATGGCATTTATTAAATCTTTTTGTACTTCCTTTGCGTCTCTATTGCCATCTATTACTTCTATTTTATCATATTTTTTACAAATGTCTAAATAACCTTCAAAAACTTTTTTATGAAATTCATTTCCGCCATTCTCTAATCTATCTAAAGTTCTTTGCTTTTTCTTTCTTTTTAATCCCTCTTCATAAGGAATGGTAATCATAAATATTAAATCTGCCTCAAGGCCACCCAGCGCTGCTTCATTAATTCCCTTTACCGTTTCCATTCCAAGACCTCTTCCAATTCCTTGATACACCATTGAGGAATACACAAAACGGTCACATATCACAATCTTGCCTAGTTTTAAAGCTGGTTTTATAATTTGATTAACTAGCTGTGCCCTAGACGCGGCGTATAGTAATGCTTCACACATATAGCTCATTTTAGAATTATCATTATCCAATATTATTTCTCTTATTTTTTCACTTATATCTGTACCTCCAGGTTCTCTTGTTCTGACTACCTCATATCCAAGTTGTACTAGATGCTTTTCTAATAATTCTATTTGAGTAGTTTTTCCTGAACCATCCGGACCCTCTAATGCTATTAGTTTACCTATTGCCATGCGATTACCTCCACCGTTATGTATAAATATAATTATAAATATTTATTTTTCCACTATTGCTACTTTTCCCTCTTCAATTCCAAGCACCGTTACCTTGGCCTCTATGTAATATTCTATGACCGCTATAGTACTCGCACCTATTCTTTCTCCAGGCATTACGATAGGTATTCCTGGCGGATATGGAACTATTGCTACTGCACTTATTTCCCCTTCTGACTTACTTATTTCCAACATAGTTTTTTTACTATCCATTATTTCATAAGGGTACATTAGTGCTATAGGCATATCATAATCTATTAAATTAATATATTCTACCTTCAAAGTATTCATATCACAATCTTTAAGGGCTATATATAGCTTTTGAAAATCCTTTTTATTGTTAAACGGAGAAAATATTAAAACAACATTTCTACTGTCACTCATTTCTGCTTGAATCTTGTTTATTCTTAAATACTTCAATAACTCATGTCCACTATAACCTTTAGGCACGTTTAATATAAATCTAGTTAAATCAATAATATACTCATTATTATCTACAGTTTGATTTTCTGGTGCATTTTTCAAATCGTTTTGACCCAAAATATAAAATTTTCCTAGGCTATTAATTTTCTCTCTATAATATACGCATAATTTAATTAACTCCTCGTACTTATTGTCTCCATACTCTTTAATATAAAATCTTGCATAATCCATAGAACATAAAAGCATGTAGGATGGACTTGTACTTAAAAAAGCGCTTACATAGAAATCTACTTTACTAACATCTATATTCCTTCCTACATGTAAAAAAGCTGTTTGTGTCAAACTAGGTAATGTTTTATGTGCACTCATAACCACCATGTCTGCCCCCAACTTCAAAGGGTTTTCTGGTAACGATTTACATGCTCCAAAATGCGCACCATGTGCCGCATCTACCAGTACCTTCATGTTATATTGCCTCGAGATTTGAATAACATATGAAAGATCAAGGCATATGCCGTAATAACTCGGATAAGTAACAATAATCCCTTTGGCATCTTTATTCTTATTAATTATACATAAAAAATGCTCCTTATCTAAAGGAAAAGGAGCATCATATTGAGAACTAATTTCATTCTTAATATACACCGGTTTAAGTTTTCTCATAATAATAGCATTAGATATTGAACGATGACAATTTCTCTCTACAATTATTTTATCACCTTCATTAAAAGATGAGAAAATCATAGCTAAATTTCCACTAGTACTTCCATTGACTAGAAAATAAGATTTTACACTTCCATAGTATTCACTCAATAACTGTTGAGATTCTTTTATTATTCCTTCTGCTGAGTGAAGGTTGTCTAACCCGGAAACTTCAGTAAGATCTGCTTTTATTAAATTTTTATAAAGCTCTTTACCCTCCACCGTTTCTAAAAATCCACGCCCTGCTTTATGTCCTGGCATACAAAAGGGAACATTTTTCTCTTTTATATATTTTAACACTCCTTCTACAAGTGGTAATTTTGACAATCCTTAGTCACTCCTCTTGGTATAAACTGTACCAACGTCTTCCTTATACAGTTCTTGTAATATTCATAAAAATCCGTATTAGTGTTTGATTCTATAAGTCTTCCCTCGCAATTGCTACAAATTCCTCTTCCATTTATTATTATACCATCATTTAGAGGCTTTCTACATATAATACACTTTTCTTTTATCATAATTCCCCCTTAAACTTGCTCATTTAAAACTACCTAAAGTATAGCCTCTTATATTATATTTTATTCAACTCATTGCTGTTTCTTATTTTGTCCACATAAAAAATTAAAATATATTTATCTACATTTTATTTTGAAATTAGCTTATTAAAATTATTATTCGACCTTTTAAACTTTTTTATGGTTTATCAATAAATTTATGAGAATTTGGTTATACTAATTATGTCAACAAGCATAAAGCCTTGAGAGGAGAATTTTATGAAACAAGAAATTATAAGTTATATAAACAGTATAAAAGAAGATATATATAAACTATCAAATTACCTCTATACTAATCCAGAGACTAGCTATAGTGAATATAATGGTTGTTCTTATATAATAAATATGTTAAAAACTCATGATTTTAAAATACAGGAAAACTATTGTGGTATTCCAACATCCTTTATTGCTCAATATGGCAATGGTCATCCAAAAATATGTTACATATGTAAATACACCTCTACAGAACACTTAGGTCATGTTTACGGTAACAATGTGAATGCGAGTATTTCTACCGCTGCGGCAATAGGTTTATCGAAAGTAATATCTAAAAGCGGTGGCAGTGTAATTCTTTTAGGATGTCCAGGTGAATATACTAACGGAGCAGAATTAACCTTAACAAAAGAGAACTGTTTTGAAGATATAGATATCATTATTGCACCACATTGTGATATTACCAATGCTGAAAGTGGCTCCTCAATGGCTACAATTCCAATTAAAATAAAATATAATATAAACACTAGCAGTAAGGATGGCAATAAACTTTCATCTTTAGATGTTTATTTGCTTATATTTAATACTTTAAGTCAGTTATTAAAAGGCTTAAATAGTGGGTGTTCTATTGATACTATTTCTATAACAAATGCATCATCACAACATGATTCCCACTCTGAAGCAGAGTGTATATTTTACCTACGAGCTAACAAATTAACTGAAGCTAACTTATTCAAGAAAACCATCGTAGATTTCATGCAGGCAATATCTCCAATAATTAATATAAAATCAGAGGTTAGCTTGTTTGAATTACATTGTGAAGAACTTTTAACAAATAAGAATCTATCAAGGGTATTTACACATAACTTAAAAGAATGTGGCATTATTGATATTGCTCCTTGTAAAGAGGCAATATATGGCCTTGGAATAGGATCTATAAGCCACACCCTTCCATGCATATACCCATCCATAGCTATTACAGAAAAGTCCACAGTGAGTTGTCCATCGCCCGCATTTGCTCTAGAAACACAAACAATTTTTTGTAAAAATAAAATGATAGAAGCTGCAGGGGCACTTGCCATAACTGGTCTCGACATTATTGAAAAAGATGATTTATTAAAAGAAATCATCCTTGAATTAAGATAAATTATAAGTATAACTTACTAATATCTCTACTATATAAAAAAGAAGTATAATTTCAAATCAATTATACTTCTTTTTTATATAAGTGTTTATTATTAAAATACTTGCTTTTCTTTTAATTGGGTTATTTTATTCATAAGACTTTCACTAGGTTCAAAATAGAACTTTTTAAACTTATCTCCTAGTTTATATACACAACAAAATTTACTCTGAGCAAATGTAGAGCAAATGTATTTCTTACTACTACTAATACGGATGTCGGTTTTGCAATTTTTATATTTGCCGATATACTCTATATCCTTTAATTTTATATCTTCTAATATTTTGACCTCTTCACCTTTTATTTTATGAATGATGAATTGATCCGCTACTATTGAATATTTATACTTAACCTTGCATTTTGAAAACTCAATATAACAAATAGCAACCATTAGTGTATTAAAAAACATAGTTATAAAGTCTTTTATATTTATGCTGCCTACGTTTATATTAGGTAACAGATCTGATAAGCATATAACTGCAATTAGTGTAATAAACAACAATATTACAACCGGAAACTTTTTCCTTTGTACCATTTCTCTATACATAGAATCCCAGGCCCCCTAAATATCTTTAAATATTAGACATTAATAGTTCTGTGCCCAACATATGTGATTATACTAGCATTTTATATAATAATCTACCTGTACTAAGTTGTCTGTGGCGCATTTAAGAGTTAAATAACTGCATATACAATCATTAAGACAAGCTATATCTATCCACCAGTATATTTCAAAGCATATCTCTGTATTACTAGCTTTTAAGAAACGTTATAGTTTGTTTAATCTATACATATCCTAAACAATGTTACCAATGTATAGGTGTACCAATTTAGCTGTAATCTTATACATTATACTGTATAAAACTATTGTTTTTCCAGTTATAGGTTCATTAACCAATGTAAAATTTGTCTTCAGTCCCATTGTACTTTATCCCATAAAGGATGCTGGACGCAAAAAAAACACTTTGTAATTAATCACAAAATGCTTTGGAGGCGCCACCCGGATTTGAACCGGGGAATAAAGGTTTTGCAGACCTTGACCTTACCGCTTGGCTATAGCGCCGTAATATGGTGGCTAGACCAGGAATCGAACCAGGGACACGAGGATTTTCAGTCCTCTGCTCTACCGACTGAGCTATCCAGCCACTTAAACCTAGCGACAACCTACTCTCCCACAAGGTCACCCTTGCAGTACCATTGGCGCATTGAAGCTTAACCTACCTGTTCGGTATGGGAAGGGGTGTTACCTTCATGCCATAATCACTAGATTGAGAATATAAATATTCTCTCA
>JANZQE010000220.1:0-4428 GCA_038040705.1 Clostridium sp.
ATGGTAACACAAATGAAAATGGACCAAACCTTTCAATAGGTAGAGGAAATAATAACAGAGCAAATGGAGGTACTATTATAGGACAGAATGCATCTATTGGATTAGGAAATGGTGGATGTGCTATTATAGGTAGTAACCTTAATATACCAGCAGGAATAAACGATGGTGTTTTAATTGGTAGAGTTCAGAATCCATCAGGGAATATAAATAACTCTGTATGTATTGGATTAGTATCTAAACTTACAAACTCTAGTAACTCAGTAGCAATTGGACGTTCAGCAGAATGTAATGGTGCAAATAACTCAGTAGCAATTGGAAATGCCGCTAAAGCCCTTACTAGTAACGCAGCAGCAATTGGATATCAAGTAGAAGCTACAAGACAAAACTTTGTAACGGTTAACGAATTAGAATTAAAAGTTGCAGGTGGAGGAATTATCATACCATCTCCAAATGGAACACTTTACAAATTAACAGTAGATGATACAGGAATATTATCAACAACTGCAGTATAATTTAACGAATATATAACTAAACAAAATACATAACATTATGTCATTACAAATTACAACAACACTAGTAACACCGGAAGGTTTTCAGATTACAGATGCTTACGGAAGAGTAGCAGTTCAGAATTCTTATGCAGGAGATAACATCCAAGCAGGAGTACAATTATACAAAGACGAAGCAAGCTTTGTAGCTGGAGATCAACCTTTCCAAGTAACAGGATTAATTCAAGGAGCTACAGCACCTTATGTCTATGAACCTGCAACTGAGAACATTTTAGATATCGCACATGATTTACTAATAGTAACTCTAGCTGATCAGAATATAGTAGCAGTTAAAAATCTATAATATTTTGAAACATAAATAAATTTTTATATATAATACCTGAACGGATTTTAGTAGTTATACCATCTACTTTTATTTATTTATTTTTATATTTTTATATATTGTTTTGGAACCCTATCATTAATTTGATAGGGTTTTTTTGTGCTTAATAGCCAACTGTGGAAATCTACCCGAATACTACTGATATATATTTAAATGAAACTATTTTTAGTTTTTTGTGAAACTATTAAAAAGTATCTTATATAATACCTGTAACAATGATGTTGCGATAAACAAAACAAATAATAAAATGATTACAAAAACAAGAACACAAGAACAAAACGAATGGATCGAAGCTCAAAATCAAATCGATCAAATGGAAATGCTAACAGAAGCTCTTAATCAAACATGCGACTTTACAGGATGGAGCCTAGCAGAATCTATAAATAATCATACAGCTGCACTGGAAAAGAATACAGCAGAATTAAAAAGAGCAAACGATCTAAAAGAAAAAGAATTAATCTAAAAACAAACGGGAGAGTGTAAGAGCTCTCCCTTAATTAACCTAAATAAAAACAATAACAAAATGAAAAACAGAATTTGGAAAACAGAAACAACCGTCTATTTATTAAATGAGATAGTTGAGAAACACAACACACTAATACCCTTTAAAGATTTAAAGACTAATATTGCTAATAGCATTGGAGTTAGTAGAGCATCAGTTAATATGGCAATTGGAAACCTTAAATACATTTTATCAGATGGTAACACAGGTCTCTCTGCATATACTAGTAGACAACAAGAAGCTGTACAGCTTACTTTAGAAAAACATAACTTAAGTCAACAAAGACTTTTTAATATATTAGATTAATCAAAATAAAAACAATAACAAAATGAAGAACGAATTATTAAACAGATTAGACGAATTAAGAAATTTGGCTAAAGAAGCAATGGAAGTACAAATGGGAGAACCTAAAATGTCTCATAAATATTATATGTCTACAGTCTTAGAGATGAGTGTAAGCCCTCGAGATAAAGTTATCTTAATGGACTTGTATTTAAATGATGGTACTGTGAAAGGTACAGAGGCTATGTTAAGAACTAACATGACAAGACAAGAATACAATAACGGTACTAGAAGCTTACGTAAGCAAAGTTATATTGTAGTAAACTCTAAAGGTTATTATAGTATCAATGATAAGATATACTAATTGAAACGTAAAAAGAAAGGTAAGCCTGATGAATGGGCATTTAAAACATTAATAAATAATATGACACAAGAACATAAAGAACTACTTGGGAAACATTTAATCGAAGTAGGATATAAACTAGTTAAAGACAAAGAAGGTAAGACGATAGATGACGTGATTACTGATATGAAAAATGTATTCATCCAATTAAAAAAACTAAAACAACAATATGATACCTTATAAAACTACAGAATTAAATTACATACTAAATATGTTAGCACCTGAATTAGGTCTTACATTCACTACAAACTGCACAGATCAATATGAAGTAACATCTACTGTATTACAACATGGCGAAGTTATAGCTAAAAGTAATTGCTCATCAAATGGTGTAATGAATGAAGGCATAGAATTAATCTATGAGGTAATAAAAAGCAAGGTAAATGAAGTATAATGCGCAGAATGTAGAGAGACTGGTTATTAAATCTAGTTTTGATAACCCTCTACTTTGGTCAAACGTGAAGCCTTGGTGGTTCGATAATCCAATAGCATCAGATATATCATGGAAAGTAAAAGGGTATAAGGCAACTCACGGCTATGACCCTGACTTTGAAACAGTACTTACCTTGTTAGACTATAATAAATGTAAGTGCGATGAAGATCATGTAAGACTTTGGTTAGACGTAAAGCAAGTATCTAGTGAGGATCGGAGTATACTTATTAGTTTATTCAGAGCGCAAGCAATGTTGTTTGAAATTATATTAAAACACTTTGGTAAGAAAGAAATACCCCATAAGACTCTATTAGAATTGAGAGCGCTAGTTCCTCACTTTAAGAAACATCTAGAAAATTGTTACTATAATGTAGATGAATTAAAGAAAATATTAAATGTAATAAATAAATACTATGACAAACTTAAATAAAAGAAAAGAACCAGTTGAACATCAAAAGTATATTGATAGGTTTTTAGGAATAACTAATAGTAGTGAAAATAAATATGCTAGAGCTTATGGAGGTATTTTAGAACTTGATTGCGATTCAACACTCAAACTACTTATAATAGTTATGATAGATGATGCTCGATTAAATAAAGGTTGGATCAAATGGGCACAGAATACTTATGCAGATAAACTATGTAAATCTAGAAATAGTATACATTTATGGTTTAAAAGACTAGAAGAAGAAGAGATTATAATTCCATCAGAGTCTAATAAAGCAGGTGGTAGAAAAAACAAACACGTATTAGATCTACACTTATTTATTAAAAAGTATAGTAAGTCGGTATTACAGGTTGGAACTCCAAGTGTATCATGAGTATTACAGGTAATGTATCACCGGTATTACAGGTAATGTATCATGGGTATTACAGGATATGTATTACCGGTATTACGTATACTAAATACTAAATATATCTAAATATATTTAAAGAGATTTAGAGATATATTTTAGTAAAATATCTCAAATCTTAACCAAAAAAGAAACTTAAAACCTTAAAACGGTATAAATAAAAACAAAACAATAATTAATATGAAAGAACTACAAATACTCCGATACCTATTAGAACATCAACAATGGTTACCTCAACTACAAAAAGAGTTATTCACTACTAAATACCAATCGATATTCCTAGAAGCTGTTAAGCTACATCAAGCCGGTTTAAGACCTTCAATAGAATCATTACAATATAAACTACCTCAATTAGCTGATACTATCTTAGAGATTAAGGGGGTACCCCTAACGGATGAAACTACATTCATGTTACAGCGTGAAGATCTACGTATGGAAGCATTCACCCGGTTAAGTGAGATGTTTACAATGATAGATCACATGGAGCAAAAAGAAAGAGATCACTTAATATCTCGTTATGCTGCTCTTAATAATATAGAAGAACCTCAAATACTTGATATTGGTACAGACTTCTTTGATTACGTAGAACATATACAATTAGAAGGAGTTCAAGTCGATACTGGATTAAAATTCTTAGATGATACTGGTAGTGGTTTTGAAAAAGGACAGTTGGCAACTATACTTGCACCAAGTAACGGTGGTAAGTCAACACTACTAGGATGCATTGCTAGGAACATGATTGCTTTAGGTTTTAATGTTATATACTTTGCATTTGAAGAGACACGTAGTGATTTCCTAACACGTATAGGAAGGGGATTACTTAAGAAGACTCAGTATCAATACAGTCAATTAAGTGAAGACGACTTAAGAAATAAATGGGAACCAATTAGAGATAAACTTGGTACTCTTACCGTTATAACTGGACAGCAAGTTGCCGTTGAAGATTTACGAAATATTATTCATAAAAATGAATCAAATTTTGGAATAACTTACGACGCTGTGTTTATAGATTATTCTAGTCATATGGTATTAAATAGCGGTAGTAAAAACCAAAGAGATGATC
>JANZQE010000221.1:0-5082 GCA_038040705.1 Clostridium sp.
CTTTAGTTACATTTTTCAGTTGGGTAGCCGTCATGTAAGTTTTATAAATATCAGCTTGCTTCGTTGTTTTCTCAAAGCCTTTATACGTATAAAGAATTTTATCCCTATTGCTCCCCCCGCCTGAACTTATCTTACCAAATAACCCTTTGACCCAATGTTTTTTCTTGTTTTTCCTAACAATTGCTTCCTTTTCCTCTATAAATCCGTTATATGTTTTTTCTTTACTTCTAAATCTTGTTAAAAATTTATATAATACATATAAAATAATCAGTATGATTACAATTTTAAAAACTAAAATAAGCATAGGATGTTGTTGAAGCTCATTAAGTACAATTTCCGGTTTATCGATTGGATTGCCTCCAATTACAGCTCCATTGTTTATTGTAGATTCGCCTATTTTAAGTTCATCGTGTAATTGCGAACTCGACCCAGAAATCGAGCCCATTGCAGGCCCAATAATCTTAGACAGAAGTGTTGTTATTATAATCAAAACAATATCTATTAAATCCTTAAGCATACCTAATAATCCTTTAACAATTTTGCCAGCATAATCTAAAGATAAAGTAAATACTGAGATTCCTATTATTATATTTGTAACCATTGAAGTATTGCTTTTTATATCATTTACATATCTTTGTGTTTCTCTCATAAGTATTATAACCATAATTATATAGAGAATATGAAATTTATAGATTTCATCTACAAATTCTATTCCCAATCTAAATGAAATTATCCACACGAATATAAGTAGGACCATAGACTTATTTATATCTTCTTTATATTGAGAATGAACTATAGGTGCATCCTCCAATAAATAAATTGTAAAAGCAGCAAATAATAAATAAACTGCATTTAAAATAGTAGCTAGCCCATTAAAAAATACAACAGAAGCTATAATGCTAACTCCCAAAGGCAAAATAACAAAGATTTTATTGTGCTTTACACTGGCAACATACTGGGTAAAAATCACAACGCAGGAGCAAATTAAGAACAGTTTATACTCTACTGGATTTTGAAATAACCATTTACTTAAAGTTGACCAAATTATAAAAGAAATAGTAACAAAGCTTATACTATATATACCCTTGACTCTTCTATACCCGCTCATAGTTACATCTCCCCTTTATAATTTATCTTTTCAACACCTGAAATGCAGGTAACAGTATCGTTTGTGGAAACATCTATGATTTTAATTAAAATCCCCCGTCTTTTAAGTTTAGATAAAATAAAAACACTAGCTTCATCTAAATAAGGCGTAATAATTACATAAGTACAATTAGGACTAAATTCTGTTATTTTGAGCCTTAAATAATCACTGAATTTGTGGTTAACAGTGTAACTCATCCTTGCACTTAGTTCCATTATTTTCTTAAGTGCGTTAATATCTGGGTAAACTTCACAAGACTCTTTTCTTTGAACGCCTATTAATTGAGAATTGGTCCACATTCCTACGGGCACTCCTTGTTTAATAGCAAACGATGCTAAGGAAGCTGCCACTTTAATCCCATTCTCTATAAATAGTGGTTGAATACTGGCCCAATAAGGTTCACCACATTGACCATTAACAATGATAGTAATCTCTCTATCTGAAGTAAAATCATATTCTTTAACCATAAGCCTGTCCATTTTCAAACTGGATTTCCAATGAATATCTTTCATTCTATCCTCTACGTTATATTCTCTTATGCCTTTAATAAATAATGGATCCTTATGAATCCACCTTTTAACACAAGTATCACCTTGTATATTGGTATTTACAAATTCAAGATTATTTATATTAATAATTTCAGGATAAACCAAAAATTCTAAAAAGTCTCCTACAGTTTTGGTTTCTGAAGAGTATCCAAATAAATCTCCTACAGTGACATCAATATCTTTTAAAACATAGGCTCCACGAATGTTGCACTTCAATTTATAAGTCCTTCTTTTTCTTTGGTACCAACCTATAGTGTATTTACTTAAATGCCATAAGTCATCTCCTTTTGAATCTTTAACAGTGTCTGATACGAACTCTATAGCTTCTGGCATTTTTTCCCTCAATGTTAAAAATGATATGGGCAGCCTTTTATTATTTTCAATAGTTGTAGTTAAGGTGAATTCTTCATTAAGATTCATTCTATCTTTATTGATACTTCTAGTTATTTTGAGATTATAAAAGCCTCTTCTTCGTGTAAAGTCAGAAGTTAAAGCGATAATAGCAAGTATGGAAAGCATTAAAGCAAATCGTATAAACATAACTCTCCCCCTACAACGTTTCTAGTGGAGCTTTAATCGTACTTATTATTTCCTCTATAATAGATTTACTCTTATTTCCTGAACTAAGTTCGTTTTTAAGCATTAATCTATGGCTTAAAATGGGAATTGCCAGTTCCTTAACATCCTCAGGAATTACGTAATCTCTTCCACGTATAGCAGCAAGTGCTTGACTCCCCTTCATCATGTTTAGAGTGGCGCGAGGGCTACACCCAAGTTCTATCTCTCTATGACTTCTTGTAGCATTCACTATTTCTATTATATAATTTTTTATTTCTTCGCTTACATGTACCATAGTATAATTATTTTGAACATAAGCTATGTCATCCATCGTAACCACTGCCGTAAGCTCATAAAGAGGATCCACTTTCATAAATCTATTCATCATTATCTTCTCTTCACTTTCATTAGGGTACCCCATGGAAATTTTCATGAAAAATCTATCTAATTGTGCTTCTGGAAGCGGAAAAGTTCCAAACTGTTCCACTGGATTTTGAGTAGCTATTACGAAAAATGGTCTCTCAAGTTTTATTGTATTACCCTCCACAGTTATCTGCCCCTCTTCCATACACTCTAAAAGTGCTGACTGTGTTCTAGGTGTAGCTCTATTAATTTCATCAGCTAAAACAAATTGACTTAACAGTGGCCCGGACCTAAACTCAAAGTCCTCTTTCTTTTGATTATAATAATATATTCCTGTTAAATCTGAAGGAAGCAAATCTGGAGTGAACTGTATCCTCTTAAAACTGCAATTCATAGTTCTTGAAAGACTTTTTGCAAGCTTAGTTTTTCCGAGTCCAGGAACATCCTCAATAAGCACATGCCCAGAACATATAAAACATACTATAACTTTCTCAATAGTATCCCCTTTACCCACTATAACTTTACCCACATTATCCACAATCATCGCCCTAAATTCCTCAAATTTCTTTGTATCCATTAATTAGCCCCCTTAACTTTTATTGCTTATTGCCTAAATTATTTAATGTAAATATATCATTTATTTTAACATACTTTTCCATTAGCTTGTACCACTTGTTACTATTTTTAACAAATAACTATACTCGCATACTAAAAAATCCTTTACCACTCAAGGTAAAGGATTTTGACTATAGCATATTTAAAAAAGCTGGAAAAGCTAAACTTAAAAACGTAACAATAATTCCACATATGAAAGATCCTATAACTGCACACATAACAGATTTTTTAAAATCCAGCTTTAAAAAAGCAGCTACTGCAGTTCCTGTCCAAACTCCCGTAGTAGGAAGTGGAATCGCAATAAAAGCTATAAGTGCAATCTCTTCAAATTTCTCAAATCTAGCTTTATTCTTATTTATTTTCCTGTCTATTAATTTGTAAAAGCCGCTAAAAAACTTATATTTTCCTAGAAAATCAAATATTTTATTGAAAAATATAAGTATAAACGGAACCGGAAGCAAACTTCCAACAAATGATAAGAAGAACACTGTTAGTGGATTAATATTATACTCGTATATTCCAATTGGGATAGCCCCTTTCATCTCCATAAGAGGCACTGCCGACCATAGTATTACTAATAACCAATTCATAAATTATCTCCTTAAATATAAATTATCCTATATTTCTAATTTAAACATCAACTACATGATGTTGTCTTGTCTCACCAATAAAAAACACTGCCAGTGCACCAGGGCCACTAAATCTTCCCACTACTGGGCCAATGTAATGAATAATCACTTCTTTAACCTTAACCTTAGCAAGTATTTCCTCTTTAAGTTTTACAGCTTCGTAAGCGCAATCTGCATGGCATATAGCTATAGTTTGCGACGCAGGATTTTTAATCTTTTCCTTTAATATTTCAGCTAGCTTAGTTATGGATTTCTTACGCCCCCTAACCTTTAGTACAGGAATAACGCGTCCTTCATGATTAAGAGTAAGAATAGGCTTTATATGTAGTACTAGCCCTAGGGTAGCTGCTACATTAGAAATTCTTCCACCTCTTTTCAAAAAGTTCAAGTCCTCTACAGTAATGTAAGTGTTTAGATTCGGAATATCTTTTTTTATTTCCTCGACAATTTCCTCTGCAGTATTGCCTTCATTTTTCATTTCCACGGCTTTCATAACCATAAGTCCTTGTCCAAGTGATGCTGTTAACACATCAATAATATGTATTTGCACACTAGGAAACTCTTCTAATATAGAAGTTTTAGCAATATTAGCACTATTATAAGTGCCACTAAGACCTGAGGAAACTCCAACATAAATTATATCAAGTCCAAGTTCTGCTGCTGGTTTAAAAATATTGTAAAAGCTTTCAGCATTTGCCTGAGAAGTATTAGGTAACGCTCCAGCCCTAAGGTCATCAAAAAACTGTTTTTGCGTTTTACTTTGTCCAAAATCATCTAAGTATTCTTTATCATTATAACTAAATGGCAACATAGCGAATGAAATTTTATTACTATAAATGTACTCCTTTGGCAAATCACAACAGGAATCTGTCATAATAACGAAATCTATCATTTATTTCCCCCTTTTTCTTTAGTGTAGTTTATTTGAATAACAGTTCAAAAGAACCTAAAATTTCTATTAATTATTAGTTAATCCCCTAAAAACTATATCATAAAAAATCCCTACTGTAAAACAAAATAGTTGGATTTTTTATTAGCAATATTACTGTCTTAGTTAGGGGATTGGGTCGCAAAATGGACTTAAATGGTAATTTCTTATTGCTTTCTAAATATTCTTATATTATAATGTAATTGATAATTATTATTCTTAAATAATTGTTAAAGGAGAGATGTAAATGAAAGCATTGCAAGTTAAAAAAGATATATACTGGGTAGGTGCACT
>JANZQE010000222.1:0-2887 GCA_038040705.1 Clostridium sp.
TTTAAAGATAAGCATAGCAAGTGAAATAGTAAAGCCACTTGTAAATATACACGAGGAAATAAAGGAAAATGATGATACCTTGGTTTTAATGCAAAAGATATTTAATTCTTCAATAAGTTCTCTTAATGAAACTTTAAGGATAAACGATGACAAAGAATTAGATAAAGCTATAGGGTATATTCATAATGCAAATCGTATAGCTTTCTTTGGCATGGGAGGGTCTGCAGCAATAGCACTTGATGCTTATCATAAGTTTATGAGGACAGGAAAATACTGTAGCTTTCATGAAGATTCCCATTTTCAAGCTATGGTAAGCGCCATGTACGATAAAAATGATTGTATAATAGCTATTTCAAATACCGGAAGTAATAAGGAATTAGTAGAGAACCTGGAAATAGCCAGGGAAAGAGGTGTGAAAATTATTTCCATAACTTCAAATTACAAATCTCCTATACTAAAAGTATCTGATGTTGTTCTAGTATCATATGGTAGAGAAAATTTATCGAGAAGTGAGGCAATGGAGTCGAGAATTAGTGCACTATCACTGATAGACTGTATGTTTGTGGGTACTTGTCTTAAGGATAAAGATAATTATTATAAGGCTCTAGGACAAATAAGGGAAGGTATTGCAAACAAAAGATATTAGTAATAATTTTCATACACTCGTTGAGGGTGTATATAAATAAATTTCAGAATATTATAAAAATAATTAATATTTAAAAGGACTTTTTAATAAAGTAGCGAATATATATAATAACACCACTTGTAATACAACTAATGTGTGTTGTGTTATATATATAATTTTTATTTATAACTACTATGTGACATAGAGAGGAGAGCGACAATGGCAATTAAACCTGTTAAAAAAAGCAATATCAGTAATCAGGTATTTGAGCAAATAAAGGCCGAGATTGCAAACGGAGAATGGGCACCAGGTTCAAGGATTCCATCAGAAAATGAATTCGTTAAGATGTTAAATGTCAGTAGAGTAACGGTAAGAAATGCATTGCAGCGGCTTATTGCCTTAGAATTGCTTGAGGTAAGACAGGGTGACGGGACATTTGTAAGGGAATTTTCAGCAGATATGTATATGAATTCGCTGATGCCTATGCTTTATTTAAAAAAATCAAAACTACTGGAAGTTTTGGAATTTAGGAAGGTTATTGAAATAGAGACTGGTGCGCTGACAGTTGAACGTGCAACTGAGGAGGATATACAAAAGCTTGAAGTAATATACGACAAAATGAAAAAACATATAGACAATGCTGAAAGATTTGCTGCTGAAGATCTAAATTTCCATATGGTTTTAGCTGAAACAACCCAAAACTCGTTGGTTATTAAAGTCAATTATATTATAAAAGATATTCTAAGTGCATCTATGACCACGATAGTAAGAAACTTAGGAATTGAAGATGGTCTTTATTATCATAGATTAATAATTCAAGCTATAAGGGAAAGGGACATTGAAAAGGTTAAGAAAACATTAAAAGATCATATAGTAACCACAATTGAGAAAGTATCAAAAATAGAAACCGAATTAAAGGGATAATAAGCAGTACTCGGGTTCTATGAACTCATTTAGACTAAAGGTCTTGTAGATTTTATAAATAAAATGAAAGAAGGTACAATTATGACGTCAAAGGAAACAATAAAGAATGTAGAAGACAAAGGGCTCCAGTTAATTGAAGATATTGTAGATATAATTGGAGTAGGAAAAGTAGGCCATCTTGGTGGTTCATGTTCATGTGCACATGTCGTTGCAGCATTATACTTTCATAAGATGAATATAGACCCTGAAAATCCTAACTATGAAGATAGAGATAGATTTTTATTAAGCAAGGGACATGCAGCATTAGTTCAATATGCAGCACTTGCAGAGGCAGGTTTTTTCCCAAAAGAAGAATTAAAAAAAGTGAAATGTTTAGGAGCAATGCTTCAAGGACATCCGGATATGACAAAAACACCTGGGATTGAAGCAAATACAGGGTCTCTTGGACAGTGGCTTTCAATAGCAAATGGAATGGCACTAGGACTGAGGTTGGATGGTAAAAAGAGCAGGGTATACGTTGTTATTGGTGATGGAGAGATGGCTGAAGGGCAAATATGGGAAGCTGCCATGGCTGCTTCAAACTTTAAGATAGATAATATTGTAGCAATAGTTGATAGAAATAGACTTCAGGCAACAGGGGCTGTAGTTGACAGGTTTGATACCAATCCTATCATTCCTAAATGGGAAGCTTTTGGATGGAATGTAATAGTGATAGACGGGCACAATGTAGAGCAGATAATAGGGGCACTAGATAACGCGGAAAAAGTTAAAGGTAAGCCTACAGTTATTATAGCTGAAACCATTAAGGGTAAATGTATATCTTTTGCAGAAAATAATGCTGCATTCCATAATGGCTCAATGACAACAGCGCAGTACGAAACAGCAAAATGCGATATACAATCACTAAGAATGGGGGGTGCATTATAATATGAGCACAAAAAGTTTAAGGAAGGCATACGGTGAAACACTTGTTGAACTTGGATATGAAAATAAAAATATAGTAGTGCTAGAAGCTGACCTTGGTAAGTCTACCATGTCATGCTACTTTCAAGACAAGTATCCTGAAAGATATTTTGAAATGGGTATAGCAGAGCAAAATATGGCATCAACAGCAGCTGGACTTTCACTTACTGGGAAGATACCGTTTATTAGTACATTTGCGGTGTTTATGTCAGGAAGAGCATATGATCAGATAAGACAAACAATTTCCATTGCAAACCTAACTGTAAAAATATGTGGATCAAGTTCAGGTCTTTCAGTTTTTGGTGATGGTTCTACTAACCAATAATTTGAAGACGTTTCCATAATGAGAGCAATACCTAATATGACAGTAATAGT
>JANZQE010000223.1:0-11123 GCA_038040705.1 Clostridium sp.
TGACCTAACCCCCACATCCATTTGGGGCACCCCTTTAAAAGAACCTGCTATTTCCGACCTTTCATCAATTATAGAGACGTTTTTACCATCGAATTTTTTTTCTTTATTCCCATCTGAAATAATTCTTGAAATATCTCTAAGTAGCGTCGTTTTACCGCATTTAGGTGGCGATATAATTATAGTATTATAAACTAAATTATTGTGAATAATGTATGGCATAACTTTATCAGCACAACCAATAACCTCTTTGCATACTCTTATGTTAATAGATGAAATATCTTTAATAGTTTTTATGCTATTGTTTTCAATAACACAAATCCCACATAATCCTACTCTATGTCCACCTTTTATAGTTATGTAACCCTGTCTAATTTCATCTTCAAAGGCATATATTGAGTAATTACTTATTCTCTGCATAATATATTTTATATCCTCAGGCGTTGAAACATATTCCCAAATTTCTTCTTTACTACCAATATGGATAAACAAAGGCTTGTTCACTTTTATTCTAAGTTCTTGAAGTTTTTGCAAATTATCGACTTGTTCCAGTTTGCTTCTAATGTTTTTGGGGAGTATTTCAAATAACTCTTTTGTATCTAACATTTTTATCACCCTCTCATACATAATTTCTATTTCACTAACCTGTAAAATATGCCATATGAACGTAAAAAATTTTAAGTAAGTTCTATTCATTTTACATAATATATGTCTTAACCTTCAAAAAAAGAATAAAAAAAAAGGACCATATTGGCCCTTTTTAAAAAATAATTTAAACTCTTAGCATGTAATCGCCATTTCTGGTATCTATTCTTATAGTTTCACCTTCATTAACGAACATTGGAACTTGAACTATTGCTCCTGTTTCTACTGTAGCTGGTTTTGTTGCACTAGAAGATGTATTACCTCTAACACCTGGTTCAGTACTAGTTATAACTAGTTCTACAAAGTTTGGAGCTTCTACTGAGAATGCATCGTTCTTATAAAATTTTATAACAGCAAACATATTTTCTTTTAAATATTTTATAGCCCCTTCAACTCTATCATAGTTAAGTGGTACTTGTTCATATGTTTCTTGATCCATGAAGTAGTATAATCCTTCTGCTGAATATAAATATTGCATTTCTTTTCTTTCTATAACAGCTTCTTGTAATTTTGTAGTTGGGCTAAATGTCTTTTCTGTAACCCCTTGATTAATTACGTTTCTTAATTTAGTTCTAACAAACGCAGCTCCCTTACCAGGTTTCACATGTAAAAAATCAATAACTGTATAGACTTGTCCACCCTCATCAAATGTAGTTCCTTTTCGTATATCACCTGCTGATATCATTAAGTATCCCTCCAAAATTCATTGTTAATTAAATTAGTCCGTTTATATTATAACCTAAAAAAATATTTTATAACCATATTAAATGTAAATATCACAATGGAACAATGTTATTTTATCAAAACTTAGTAACATTTGCAAATATAATTATATATATTCTAAATAATTTTATATTCCATTATTTATTTTTTATAAAATCTATGCTTATATTTGCAATTTTAGTTTCTTTATTAATGCTAATTGTGTTTATTCCTACTAAATTTTCACTTTGGACTAAATGCTGTAAGGAACTATACAATGATTTTATATCTCCATTATAAATAACCTCAACGCTACATGTTTCCATCTCCCTCATGTTAATAGATTCCACTTTAAAATCACTGTTACTACTTATACATTCCAACATTTCACTATATCCAAATTTTTCAACATTCTTAACACTTGTTTTCTGTGTGATTTGGATTGAGCTTTGATCCACAATTCGGGTAGACTTATTCTTTACAACAAGAAGTTTAAAAGATAAAACCCCCATTAACATGGTTAAAAATAATAGTATTTTTATATATCTTATACTTTTATACATTTTAAACTCCTAATATAACTTTAAAATTAAAATTATCTTCATTTTCATCACTTTTAATATGGGGAATTAATTTTTTTATTGTATATTCATTTTCAATGCATTTTATTACGTCTATATATTCCTCATAACTCTTAACTGCAATATCCATTTCTAAACTACTCTTAGTTATAACGATATTAATATAAGTTAAATTTTTTTCTTTTAAGAAATCACTGATTTGTTTATATTTTTCAATAGTAAATGTATCCTGCATCACATCTTCCATAGTGTCATTATTACTATTATTTTCCACAGGTGACCGACGCTCTACAATATTTGTTTTCTTAGAAACATTTAATATAATAGATACTAAAAAAATATTAGCTAATAAAACCACCATAATACAAATCTTTATTTGTTTGTCCCTTAATATATTCTTTTTATCCAAATACCAGTTAGGAAAGAATGATTTTTCCATCATAACTATCTACCCTTTAACTAATATATATTGGAGCAATTGTTCACGCTTTAAATCACATAATATTTGATTAGATAACGCTTTATTTTTAAATTCAGAAATGTCTAACCCTTTGATATTTGCATAATATATATTTCTACATAATTTTGAATAATCGTTATACTTTTCTAAGAATTCATTCATTACATATGCATATTTGAACTGTAAAAGTTCTTTTACTAATATGCTATAATTAGCCACTATTTCACCACTTGCACATATTGAAAAATATAAATTGGTATTGTAGTAAAAAACCAGTATATAGTTTTTATCATTTATCTTGCTACTGTAATAATCTTTAAAGCAAATCTGAATTATTTTTACTTTTTTTAAATTTATATTGTTGTTTATGCTATTTTTTAAAACATCTAAATTATTTCCCTTTAAACAAAAAACTAATATCTCCATATTAAACTATCTTGTTTAATTATCTTATATGTAAAAGCGATATGTTCTATATCCTTATAGTAATATCTTAGTTCATTTTTAATCATATCAGTTATTAAATGTTTTCTAACCAGTGGCAAGGTTATCATTTTAATATATACGGTTTCGCCTTCCACAAGAATATATAAGTTTTTATTTTTTATATGAGCTTCAAAATCTTCCATATTATGAGGATCTTTATAATATGTATTTAATGCAGACATTCGCTGAACTTTATTTAATATAATATTTTTAGAAAATTCTATACCTAGTATTTTTTCATTGGATACTTCAAGAAACATATTTCTTCTAAATTTCATTTTTAAACTCCTTCATTTAGGATTGTATTCAGTTTTTATATATGTTAACTGAAATCTTTCATCAGTCGCTATTAACTTATAATGATCATTTCTATTTGTTCTATCATCATAGGTTGTTGTAAAAATAAATTTTTGGGTACTCTTTAAATAACTCACCTTAGCTGTTTTATAAGTTACAATATTACCTATATAACTGTAAAAAAACTCATCTATTCCTAATGTTTTTATTCCTTCATCATTTTCAACAATATAAGTGTGAAATAGTGTCATTAGATATTCACTATATCTTTGATAATCATCGTCTTTTAAAACATATGTTTTATTGCTCCTAGAATACTCTACTTCTGCCATTTGAAGATCAAATATATACATCATGATAACTATGCAAATGAGTCCTACTAGAACCATATATACCATTATAAATCCCTTTTTAGTTTGCATTTTGTATAACCAAACACCTTTCAATACTTTGACCACTCTTCCAAGTCACTTTAATATAAAGGATTTTACCAGATTTTGTAGCCACAAAGTCTTTTACATCGTCAATAATTAAACTCTTATAGGAATTATCCTTAGGTTCTAGCACTGTCCCGTAAAGCACATAAAGATTGCTATCAATACATTTTATGTGATTAATAATATTTCCATCATAATATTTTATCTTGATAATATTACCCTCAGTTTTAACTTCCAGTGCACCTAGATTTATCTCCTTTTCTATTACAGCTATGGCTTCATTTAAATAATTAAACCCTTTATTTTGTAACACACTGTTTTTATATTTTTTCAAATGTGAAATCATCACACCATCTACCACTCCTAGCAGTAAAAACACCAATGCCATAGCAATTATCATTTCTATAAGTGTAAACCCACTTTTCCTCATTTATAGTAGTTTCCTTTATAAAAATTACATTGAAGTGATGGAGTACTTCTTTGCGATTCATCATATAAGGACAGTCTTAAACTATATACATTTAACTCATAACTTAGAAATTCTAATTTTACATAAGGACTTTCTGTTAACACCTCACCTGAAAATACGCTCATTATTGATTGTTTTATTTTAAGTATAGTCATATTACCACTATTTATAAAAACCATATTATCTCTTTTTAACACTTCTAATTCTTCGAATGTCATGGAGTATATGATATTATTCTTTATTGTTTCCATTATAAATACATTATCATTTGTATTTTTAATGCTATATTTCATCTTAGAAGAGGTTATATCATAGGACATTATAGAGATGAATATTATAGAGAATATCCCCAAACTACATATTACTTCCACTAAAGTAAAACCTTTATCACTCCTTAATTTTAACATATGCAGTCCCTACTCTCATTGTAATTTCATACTTTTTAGAATTATTATCCTTTAATATTAGTGTGAATGCATCATTACTATATCCCTGGCTATTGATTACAATATACGTATTATTTACCCTTCCTGTAAATCCAAATAAGGTTATCTTATCTTTTAGCATTAATTTATTTACCACTTTAATCCCATTTACCAGCTTTATTTCATTTTTTCCTTTATCGAAATTTATAATTGCACTACAAGAATTTTTTCTACAATACATTTTTGAGTTATTTATAAAACTCACTACTGCATTACAATAATAATCTGCATCCAGACTATTATTTACTGTTTTATAATACTTTACAGATAAAACACTGACTCCAGAAACTATACTCATAATAGCTATTACCATTATCATCTCAATTAATGTAAATCCTTTACGCATAAATCACCTTTCCTGATGTTTAATATAGACTTAAAAATACTTAAAATTTGCCTGCCGAGTCCATAACACTTAACATTGGTAGCATAACCGCTAATATAATTGTGCCAATCATAACTCCTAAAAAAATTATTATAATTGGCTCAAGTAGGGCGGTTGCTTTCTCCACATTCTCCTGTGCATCTTCATAAAAGATATCAGCCGCAGTTATAAATATTTCCTCTAAATTACCAGTCTCTTCACCTATTTTTACCATGGAAACAAAAAACTTTGGAAATAGATTCATTCCATTTAAACAGCTGGATAATTCTACTCCTTTTTTTATATCATTAAAAACCGTTTTAAGCTTTAACTTAAAATATCTATTGGAAATAACGTCATTAATAATTTCAACAGATTTTAGTAGTCCAACGCCACTACCTAATAGTATGTTAAGGCCTCTTGCGAATCTCGTATAAATAAGCCTTTTATACACAGGTCCAAATATTGGGCATATAAATTTAATTTTATCAAAGCTTATTTGTCCTTTTTCAGTTTTAAAATATTCCATTAACATGAAAACTAATATTAAAAAAATCATTAAAATCCATAAAAAATTAACACGTAAAAAATCACTAATTCCTATAATGATTTTGGTTACTAGTGGAATATCTGCATTTAGGGAATTTAAATTTGTTATAAACACGGGAATAACCTTTATGAACAGAAATAATGATACTACCATTAAAGTACAAAATACTGTGCATGGATAAATCATAGAGTTAGTAAATTTCTTTAAAAGTTTATACTCTTTTTCATAATACTGTGCTAATTCCTCTAGAATTATATCTAATTTTCCACTCTCCTCACCCAAATAAATCATGTTTATCATAAACTCTGGATAAACATTTATAGATTTTTTCATACTTATATAGAGTGAATTTCCCTTTTGTACATTTTCTTTAATACTTATAAGACTATTTTTTATTGATTTATGCTCCATTTGCAGGTAAAGCAAATGGAGAATATCGCATATGGGTATACCTGATTTAATACATAATGAAAACTGCTTGCAAAATATTGAAATAGTTTTTAAATTAGGTTTAGTGGAAATGTCCGTTATTTTTTTTATTCTCCTACATTTTGTTAAAAATATATCTTTCTCTCGTAAAAGCAATGCAAGTTCATAATCACTATCGCTTTCTGTAATTCCCTTTATTACTTTCCCGCTTATTGTTTTAGCTATATATTTATATCTCATGTTATATTTCACCCGACGCCTTATTTAAAGTTATAGCTATAAGTAGCATTTATATATTCGTCTATTGAAGTTACACCACTTCTTACTAATGCTTTACAACTCTCCCTACATGAACCCGAACTATTTTCTCTACAATATAACCAAAGCTCATCACTTATACCACTTTTAGCTATAATAGATTTATGATTGCTGTCTAATTTTAACAATTCATAAACCACGGTCCTCCCTTTGTATCCATTTCCACTACATTTACTACATCCTAAAGCGCTATATATTTTCTCTCCCTTTTTAACATCGAAGTTCTGTGAATCCTCATTGCTAGTTTCACATTCAACCTTACAATAGTTGCATAATTTCCTCACCAATCTCTGCGCCAATACTACAACTAATGAATCTGCCACTAAATATGATGGAATACCCATATCTATAAGCCTTGAAATCGAACTTGCAGAATCATTAGTGTGAAGCGTTGATAGGACTAAATGTCCTGTTATTGATGCCCTCACGGCAATTTGCGCTGTTTCTTCATCACGTATTTCTCCAAGCATTATTATGTCAGGATCCTGCCTTAATATACTTCTAAGTCCTGTCGAAAAAGTAAGACCCGCTTTATTATTTACATTTACTTGATTAATTCTAGGCATATTATATTCTATTGGATCTTCAATAGTAATAATATTTTTACTTTTACTATTAATTTCATTTAGTAGCGCATATAATGTTGTTGATTTTCCACTTCCGGTAGGCCCTGTTACCAATACCATTCCATAAGAAAGCTTTAATATGTCCTTTAAAAGCATAACCACATCTGGACTAAATCCTAATGAATCCAAATTAATGAATCTTTCTGATTTGTATAAGACTCTTATAACTAATTTCTCACCATACATTGTCGGAAGCGAAGATACCCTAAAATCATAGTCTACTCCATCTATATTTTCAGTTATCTTACCATCTTGTGGAATTAATTTAGTAGCTATATCCATGTTCGCCATTATTTTAATCCTCGTTGACAAGGATTTATATACATTACTAGGAATTTGATTTATTTCTTTTAAGATTCCATCTACTCTCATTCTAAGAATAGCAAAATACTTAAAAGGTTCTAGATGAATGTCACTGGCTTCTGCATTAACTGCCTGTTTTAATAATGAATCTGTTATCCTTATAACTGGCGCGTTTTCATTTGATGGCTCTGAATGCATCCCATGATTTTTTTCTTTTCCTTGTAACATATATTCTTTTTTCATTTCCTCAACTGCCACATCTACAATTTGTTTTCCATAACAGTTTTCTATAGCCTGAGAGATATGACTCTCTATAGAAAAGTAAACCCTTATTTTTTTATTTGTTATAAATTTAAGCTCATCAATAACTTTTATTTCAAAGGGATTTGTAAAAGCCACGTGTAATTCATTATTTTTTTCATGAAATGGTATTAAACTATACCTTGCAGCTACCTCTTTTGAAATGGAATTAAATGATTTGTTTTTTTCATTTTCAGATTCTAAATCAATAAATGGTATGTTGAAATTATTCTCCATTATTGAAATAAGACCATTTAGATCTACTTTTATGTGACTGAAAATTATTTGCTCTTCAGTACAATTTCTTTGGTGTGAAAATTCCACAACTTCTTTGCTCTGTTCTGACGTAATTAAATTTTTATCCAATAATAATTGAAGTAATTCTCTTTTCATAATACCTTACCTTTTCTGATTAGAATTTATTACTTGTTCTTTTGTAATAATTGCCCTTTTTCTATTTTTTATTCAGTTTTTAAGTATTTTTCTATAGCAATGCGCTAGTTTATTCACAACATAAATAAAAAAGAACTAATCACTATTTTAATCCTTTGCATATTATATATTGTCCCGACTAATTAATGGAGGTTTATTTTGAAACACATTGAAAATAAAAATAATATGTCACAAAGCCCATCAATGAGTAATTGCACGCCACAAGAAACCGTAATTAAAAATGTTAGATTGGCTGCGGCTTATGTCCCCTACCAAATACTCTGTACTCTTTTTTCTCCACTAGAATCTCTTAAACACGGAACCGCTTTCCCTGAACTCTTCAGTCCCTACAAAGGTGAGGACAAAAATTATAATCCCTGTTCCTTGGAACCAAGTAAAAAGGAGAGATTCTAATGAAGAATGATATGACTAGAATGGAGCTTTTAAAGCAAATTACCGCTACACGGTTTATTAAGTTAGACTTAGGCCTGTTCCTTAACACTCACCCAATGGATAAAGAAGCTATTGCAAAGTATAATTATTATGTTATGGAATGTAGATCGTTAACAGAAAACTATGAAATGAATTATGGAATGTTAACTCAAAACCAATGTTTAAGTCCTTATCCATGGCAATGGATATCTGAACCCTGGCCTTGGGATTATGAAGCCAATTTAAAACTTGAAAAGGATGGGATGTAATTTATGTGGACATACGATAAGTTTTTACAATATCCTGTTAAAATCAAAAAACCTAACCCAGAAATGGCCAAAATTATCATTACTCAATATGGTGGTCCAGATGGCGAGTTAGGTGCATCATTAAGATACTTAAGCCAGAGATTTTCCATGATTACACCTCAAGCTATTGCAACATGTAATGATATAGGTACTGAAGAGCTAGCTCATTTGGAAATGGTTGGTACCATGGTTCGCCAACTTATGAAATGCGCAACTCTAGAAGAAATTCAAAAGGGCGGAATGAGTGGATATTATGCAGATCATGGTAGAGGAATATATCCTGTGGATGCTTCAGGTGTGCCATTTTCAGCTGTAGGTTTTCAATCGAAAGGTGATCCAATTGTAGATCTTACTGAAAATTTAGCTGCAGAACAGAAGGCAAGAGCTACCTATGAATATCTAATTAATATGGCGGATGATCCAGATGTTATAGAACCTTTAAAGTTTTTACGAGAGAGAGAAGTGGTTCATTATCAAAGATTCGGTGAAGCGCTTAGAATCGTTCAAGATTATTTGCAAGAACCACACTTATTTGTAATGAAATAGTTTAAAATAATCATAATAAGCAACTGCCTATTAATAAATAGACAGTTGCTTTTAAATTAGTAACGACTTTTCAATAATTTTCTTTAATGGTATACTAACAATATATTTATAATATTTAAACAAGTGAAAGGATGATACATATGGCATTAGATGGCATTTATTTATCTAGCCTCATTGAGGAAATAAGAGATGTAATCATAGATTGTAGAGTTGATAAGGTAACACAACCAGAAAATGATGAAATTATATTAAGCTTTAAAAAGAATAGAAAAGTCTATAAATTATTAATAAGTTCAAGTTCAAATTATCCTAGAACTCATTTCACAGACTTTAATAAGCAAAACCCTATAAAAGCACCAATATTTTGCATGGTATTAAGAAAATATTTAAATACAGCTACGGTATTAGATGTAAGACAGACGAATTCAGATAGGCTACTTACCATTGACTTTAAAAGCAGTGATGAATTAGGCTTTGATAGTGAATACTCACTAATAATTGAAATAATGGGTAGACATAGTAATATAAGCTTAGTTCGCGCTAGAGACAATTTGGTTATGGATAGCATTAAGCATGTTACAGCAGATGTCAACAGTTTCCGTGTTTTATTTACTGGTGTGGAATATATGTACCCTCCTGTTTCTACAAAATTGGATGCTTTTAATACCAGTTATGATGAATTCTATGAGTATATAACTACTAAAGATATAAAGTTCACAGAAAAATTCTTTACAGGTACATTCACAGGTATAAGTTCTGGTCTATCTCAAGAACTCGTGTATAGGTATTCTATGCAAAAAAATGCTTTTGATTTGCAGCACGCTAAAAATATATATGATTTTACCACAAACTTATTTAAAAATATGCATGAAAACATTTTTCTAGCGTCCTATGCTATGAATGGTAAGTTAAAAGATTTCCACTCAATTAAGCTTACCGCCTTAAGTGATTGCACCTATGAAAAATATGATTCACCTTCTAAACTTATAGAGGATTTTTATTTTCAAAAGGATAAGCACGATAGGTTAAATGCTAAAAGTGCAAACCTTCAAAAAATAGTTAATACAAATATCAGCCGTTGCGACAAAAAGATCAAAATATTAGTTGAAACCTTAAAGGATTGTGAAACTAAAGGTTCTTATAAGTTACAGGGTGAACTTTTAACTGCCAATATATACTCACTTAAAAAAGGTGACAAATTTGCTGATCTTGTAAATTATTATAGTGAAAATGGAGACTCTATTAAAATCAAGCTTGATGAAAATAAAACTCCTTCTCAAAATGTTCAATACTATTATAAAAAATATAATAAATTTAAGAAATCAGAGGAAATGGCTTTAATTCAAATGGTTCTTACTGACAATGAATTAAAATATCTTCACTCTGTCCTCACTAACATAATCAATGTAGATAGCTATAATGAAATTGAAGATATAAAAAATGAACTAATAGAAACTGACTATATTACATTTAAAAAGCACAATAAGACTAAAAAACCAAAACCAACAAAACCTATGCACTTTATTTCAAGTGATTGCATTGATATATATGTAGGTAGAAATAACATTCAAAATGACTATTTAACTTTAAAATTTGCCAATAAAAACGATATATGGCTACACACAAAGGATATACCAGGCTCCCACGTTATTATTAAAAACTTTGGTAATGTACCTGAGACCACCTTACTTGAAGCTGGAAACTTATCAGCCTTTTATAGTAAATCTAAGAACTCCTCTAGTGTACCTGTAGATTATACAGAAGTAAAAAACGTAAAGAAACCCTCAGGAGCAAAACCTGGAATGGTTATTTACTCTACAAATAAAACAATATATGTAACTCCTACTGAAAGCACCTTAGAAAAAGTTGAATAAAAAATAGGAACAACATATGGAATTTCTCCTTAATGACTTGAAATAAGAGCAGAAACATTGAAATTCTATTAAGGAATTTCAA
>JANZQE010000224.1:0-4102 GCA_038040705.1 Clostridium sp.
ACTACACGGAAGTTTTCATGGTTAATTTTGCAGCATATGCTAAGGCATATTTTCCAGTATTCTTACTAGGAGCAATCTTTGGTAAAATAATGGATGATTCAGGAGCTGCTAAATCTATAGCTTATACCATTAGTGGTAAACTAGGAAAAGATAAAGCAATCTTGGCAGTAGTTTTATCTTGTGCAATATTAACATACGGTGGAGTTTCATTATTTGTAGTTGCATTTGCAGTATATCCTATTGCAGCGGCACTATTTAGAGAAGCAGGCATTCCAAAAAGATTCTTACCTGCATCTATTGCACTTGGTGCATTCACATTTACTATGACTGCACTTCCAGGAACACCACAAATACAAAATGCTATCCCAATGCCTTTCTTTGGAACAACTGTATATGCAGCTCCAATAATAGGTATAATAGGAGCCGCTGTAATGTTTGGTGGCGGTATGTTCTGGCTTACAACAAGATCCAATAAAGCTATGGCTGCAGGTGAAGGTTATGGTGATCATAAAGATGAGCAAATCAAAGAAGTTGACAAATCTAATTTACCTAAATTTATAGCAGCAATAACTCCAATAATTTTAGTACTGGTTGTTAACTTTATTCTAGGTAAATATGTTTTTGCTAATATGGATGGTTCATACTTAAAAGATTTCGGTAACATTAGTCCATCAGCAGTAATTGGCATATGGAGTTTAGTTTCATCATTAGTTGTTTCTATAGTTATTAGTGTACTTTTATTTTGGAAAAATTTTGAAAACGTTAAGGAAACACTTATTAAAGGAGCTTTCGGTTCACTACTTGCAATCGCAAATACCGCATCTGAAGTTGGTTATGGAAATGTTATTAAAACACTGGCTGGATTCGCTATACTTCAAGCTGGGATACTTGCTATACCAGGATCACCTCTTGTTTCACTAGCAGCATCCACTAGTATTCTTGCAGGCATAACAGGTTCAGCATCAGGTGGTATGAGTATTGCTCTCGGGATATTAGGGGAGACTTATTTGCAAAAGGCTCAAGTACTCGGAATCAGTCCACAAGTACTTCATAGAATAGCTGCAATGGCATGCGGCGGACTTGATACACTTCCACATAATGGTGCCGTAATAACTTTACTAGGTATAACAGGTCTGACTCATAAACAATCATACCTAGATATAGGAATGGTTACACTTGTTATCCCGCTTTTAGCTGTAATAGTATCTATTATATTTGCAACATTGGGAGTTGTATAATAAGTAACCATAAAAATTAATTGCTTATGATACAAAGCTTTGGACCTTTTATGGCTGGAGATATCGTTAAAATATATAAAACCTATTGAACAATATATTTAAGGTAAGTATGACAATGTTTTGTAAATGGAGTGGCGACAAACGCGCTGCATCAATATTTATGAAGCATTGTCTCTTAATAAATTACAAGTTGGTATAGAATATCAAGGAGGACACTGTGGAATTTCAAAATCTTTTATTTAAAAAAGAAGGAAATATCGGAATTTTAAGCATTAATAACCCAAAATCATTAAACGCCTTAAATTCAACTGTATTTAGCGAGATAAGCACTGCCATAGATATGGTTGAAGCCGACAAAGAAGTTAATGTACTAGTAATAACTGGTGAAGGAAAAGCTTTTATTGCTGGTGCCGATATAGATGAGATGAAAAATTTGAATGCAGAAGAAGCAAGAAAATTTGGAAAAATAGGTTCAGATGTTTTTAGAAAGATAGAGCTTATGGAAAAACCAGTCATTGCAGCAGTTAATGGTTTTGCATTGGGCGGAGGCTGTGAATTAGCAATGAGTTGCGATATTAGAATAGCAAGTCAAATGTCAAATTTTGGGCAACCGGAGGTGAGTTTAGGTATTATTCCAGGCTTTTCAGGTACGCTAAGGCTTCCAAGATTAGTTGGTATAGCTAAAGCAAAAGAATTGATTTATACAGGGAATATTATTTCAGCAGAGGAAGCCGAAAAAATAGGATTAGTGAATAAAGTTGTTCCACAAGAAGAATTGATGAATGTAACTTTAAAATTAGCAAATAAAATAGCTTCGGTAGCTCAAATTGCAGTAAAATATTCAAAAGTCGCTATAAATAGAGGAATTGAAACAGATATAGAGACAGGTATGGTCTTGGAGAAGGAAATTTTTGGACTTTGTTTTGCAACAGAGGATCAAACTGAAGGAATGACAGCTTTTATTGAAAAAAGAAAACCTGAGTTTCAAAACAAGTAATTTTTAAAAATAATAAGGAGGAGTTAAAGTGAAAATTTGTGTTATTGGTGCAGGAACCATGGGTTCAGGAATTGTTCAGGCTTTTGTTGAGTCAGGATATGAAGTGATTATGAGGGATATTAAGGATGAATATGTTCAAAAAGGAATGTTGAATATATCAAAAAAATTAGATAGAAGTGTAAAAAAAGGCACAATAACTGAAGAAGAAAAGAATACCATTTTGGCTAGAATTACACCAACTACCGATTTAGAATTACTAAGGGACGTGGACATTATAATAGAAGCGGCCACTGAAAATATGGTAATGAAGAAAAAACTATTTACTGAGATTGATAAAGTTTGTAAACCAGAAGCTATCATCGCATCCAATACTTCATCTCTTTCAATAACGGATATAGCTAGTGCTACAAATAGACCAGATAAGATCAGCGGTATGCACTTTTTTAATCCAGTACCCGTTATGAAATTAGTAGAAGTAATTAAAGGAATTACAACTTCAGAGGAAACAAATAATACAGTAATTGCATTAGCAAAGAAAATAGGGAAAGTACCCGTTCAAGTAGAAGAGGCTCCTGGATTTGTTGTAAATAGAATACTTATACCAATGATAAATGAAGCTATAGGAGTACTTGCTGATGGCGTTGCTAAAGCTGAAGATATAGATGAAGCAATGAAACTTGGTGCAAATCATCCTATTGGACCTCTAGCTTTAGCAGACTTAATAGGAAATGATGTAAACTTGGCAATTATGGAAACATTGTATACTGAATTTGGAGATTCTAAGTATAGACCGCACCCATTATTAAGAAAGATGGTTAGAGGTGGTTTACTCGGGAGAAAATCAGGTAAAGGTTTTTATGATTATACCAAATAGAGTAACACTTTTTTAGGATTCTATGTCGAGTTATCTTGTAAATAATATTTTGGAGGTATGTAATGAGAGAAGTAGTAATAGTAAGCGCAGTAAGAACAGCAATAGGAGCTTTTGGAGGAGCATTATCAAAGCTAACCGCTGTAGAAATCGGCACCATTACAGCTAAAGAGGCTATAAAAAGAGCAGGCGTTAAACCAGAGCTAGTAGAAGAAGCTATTATTGGGAATGTAATACAAGCAGGACTTGGGCAGAATGTTGCAAGACAAATATCTATATATGCAGGGATGTCTGAAGAATCTTCGGCTCTTACAATAAATAAGGTGTGTGGATCAGGACTCAGAGCGGTAAGTATGGCAGCACAATTTATAATGTGTGGAGATGCAGATATAATTTTAGCCGGTGGATCTGAAAGTATGAGTAATGCCCCATATGTACTTCCAAACAATAGGTGGGGTGCAAAAATGGGAGATGGAAAAATAGTTGATACTATGATTAATGATTCCCTTTGGGATGCATTTAATGATTATCATATGGGAGTCACAGCAGAAAATATTGCAGAGAAATGGAATATAACAAGGGAAGATCAAGATAAGTTTGCTCTAAACAGTCAATTGAAAGCAGAAAGAGCTATAAAAGAAGGCAGATTTAAAGAGGAGATTGTTCCAGTGGAAATTCCTCAAAGAAAAGGTGAGAATGTAGTATTTGATACTGATGAATTCCCGAAAATGGGATCGACTATAGAAAAATTAAGAAAATTAAAACCAGCATTTAAAAAAGATGGTACTGTAACAGCAGGTAATGCATCAGGAATAAATGATGGAGCGGCAATGTTTATAGTGATGTCAAAGGCAAAAGCAGAGGAACTTGGACTTAAAGCTCTAGTTACAATAAAATCTTATGCATCAGCTGGAGTAGATCCAAAAATAATGGGATATGGCCCAGTTCCTTCAAGTAAAAAAGCTTTAGAAAAGGCAGGGATAACTGTAGATGATT
>JANZQE010000225.1:0-2542 GCA_038040705.1 Clostridium sp.
TACTTAATAATTAAATTATAGAATTATATTAGAAATGGAGGATCACAAATTGGATACTATTAGAAAGATTAAATTAGCTAAAAAGGGAGACGATAATGCTTTTTATGAACTTCTAAGTGAACGAAAAGGTCAGCTTTATAAGACAGCCTTTGCTTATGTGAAGAACAAAGAAGAGGCTATGGACATTGTCAGTGAAACAGTTTATAAGGCTTACATATCTATTAAAAAGCTAAAAGAGCCAAGTTTATTTAATACATGGTTAACTAGAATACTTATTAATACATCGCTGGACTCAATAAATAAAAATAGTAAATTTGTATCCTTTGAAGAAAACGTAAGCTCTGATACATCGCTAATTGCAGTGGATAATGAAAAAATAATTGATATCAAGGTAGCGGTAGACAGACTACAAGGAAAATATAAAACAATTGTTATATTAAAGTATTTTCAAGATCTGACTTTGGTGGAAATTGAAAAGACACTTCAGTGTCCAAATGGAACAGTAAAAACAATGCTTTATAAAGCGCTTGGGGAACTTAGACTAGATTTAAAGGAGGAGCTGTTATGAATAAGGATAGTATGAAGGAGCTTAAAAAAGAATATGATAATACAGAGGTTCCAAAAGAGTTGGATCTAGCTATTGAAAATGGTATAAAAAAAGGTAGAGCTTACATGCGGAAACGTGCGGTGAAACCACTTACAGTGTTAGCGGCGGGTATAGTCGTAGCATTTGGAATTAATTCAGTAGCAAATCGCCTTAATACAAGTGATGTACCGCTTATTGCAGTAAAATCTAGTATAGCTCTACCAACTGTTGGGTCAGCTGAAAATCTTCAGAAATTACTGAAGACTTATATTGATCAAAATGATGGCAGGGCATATGGTTTTGCTAAAGATGAATTATTACCTATGATGAAAGAAAGTGTAAAAGCTGAATCAAGCGGTATAGATAGTGGCAGAGCAGGAGTTTCAGCAAGTAAAGAGGCACAAACTAATACCGCTACGGACCATTCAGGAACAAACCTGCAGGTTGAAGGAGTAGACGAGGAAGATTTGGTAAAAACAGATGGAGAATATATATTTAAGGTGAATTCTCAAAAAATTATAAATGTTATAAAAACGGATGCAGATTCTAGTATGGAGGCAGTAAATAATATTACCTTTGAAGATAATTATAATGTAAATGGCATTTTCTTAAGGGAAAATGTATTGGTAGTAGTTGGTAATAGCTATCAAAATCTAGGTATTCAGAACAGTGACCAAAATAGAGATTCCATTATGATGCCATCTTCTGGGGTTACAAAGGTTATAAGTTATGATGTATCTAATAAAAAAAATATTAAAAAAACAAGAGATATTGAAATAGATGGTTTTTACAATTCTTCTAGAATGATTGGGTCAAGAGTGTATATTATTTCAAATAAAAATCTAAATAATATAGGTAATATTAAACAGGATGCAAATATAGGTAAGGTTTATTATAACGATAGTGCAATTGGCACTGGCAAGAACCTTATTGATTTCAATAAAATAAATTATCTACCGGATTCGGTTGAGCCAAACTATATAATGGTGGCAGCTTTCAATGTTGATGATAATAAAGAAAAGGTAAATATTAGCACAATTCTAGGCTCGGGAAACAGTATATATTCCTCAGATAAGAATCTATATATAGCAGGTAGTAAGTGGAAGGGTGATAAAAATAATAACGGAACCACCAATACTATGCTTTATAAATTTGCCTATGAGAATAAGGGTGTAAAATTTGTATCTAAAGGTGAAGTTCCGGGAACGATCACTAATCAGTTTTCTATGGATGAAAAGGATGAACACTTTAGAATTGCTACAACTGAATTTAATTATGATAGGGTACGGCCCATGACGCTTCAAAACTCTACTGTAGAAAATCAAATTACTAATAATCTCTATGTTTTGGATAAGGATATGAAAGTAGTAGGAAAGCTTGAAGGGCTTGCAAACGGAGAACAAATTTATTCGGTTAGATTTATTTCAGACAGGGCGTATATAGTAACCTTTATGCTAACTGATCCACTATTTGTAATAGATTTAAAGAATCCAACCAATCCAAAGGTTTTGGGAGAGCTAAAAATACCGGGCTTTAGTAATTATCTGCATCCTTATGATGAGACGCATTTAATAGGCTTTGGAATGGACACTAAAGTTATTAGCGAGGGTGGTGAGGATAGGGCTCAAACTAAGGGCATGAAAATCGCAATCTTTGATGTGAGTAATGTAGCTAAACCAGTTCAGCAGTTTATGACATCAATAGGTGGCGCGGGTACCTATTCAGAGGTGTTAAACAACCATAAGGCATTACTTTTTTCTAAGGAAAAAAAATTATTAGCACTCCCTGTTTTTGAAAATGATTATAATAGTAAAACTAATATTTCACAAGAGGGCTATCAGGGAGCATATATTTATAATATTGATTTAGTGAATGGCATAAAACTTAAAGGGAAAATAACGCACAACGATGTAAGTAAGACAAACAAAAATACTTCAATGTTTGATGGTCAGTATT
>JANZQE010000226.1:0-4598 GCA_038040705.1 Clostridium sp.
GAGGGCGAGGGCGATGATGAACAAATTAGAATTGAACTAAATAAAGTGCCAGCATCCGTTGAAAAAATTAATTTTACTGTAACTATTCATGAAGCGGTGGAGAGAAGTCAAAACTTTGGACAGGTTTCTAATGCCTTTATAAGAATTTTAAATGAAAATAATAACGAAGAATTAATTAGATATGATTTAAGTGAAGATTATAGCATTGAAACTGCAGTTGTGGTAGCTGAATTATATCGTAACAATAATGAATGGAAGTTTAGTGCAGTTGGAAGCGGCTTTGAGGGTGGACTAAATGCGCTTTGTAGCAACTTTGGAATTAGCGTAAACTAACAATAGAAGGGGGAATTATTATGACAATTAATTTGAATAAAGGACAAAAAATCGATTTAACTAAAAGCAACCCTACTTTAAAGAAGGCAATTATAGGACTAGGTTGGGACACAAATAAATATTCAGGTGGAGCTGATTTTGATTTAGATGCATCAGCCTTTTTAGTAGGTTCAAATGGAAAAACAAATAATGACCTGGACTTTATATTCTATAATAACTTGGTTCACTCATCTGGAGCGGTTACACACACAGGGGATAATTTAACTGGAGAAGGTGAAGGAGACGACGAACAATTAATCATAGAATTTTCTAAAATACCTTCAGATATAGATAGAATAGCAATTACAGTAACCATACATGATGCAGTAGGTCGTCAACAAAACTTTGGTCAGGTTTCGAATGCTTTTGTTAGAGTAGTAAATGAAGATACTAATGAAGAAGTTTTAAGGTACGACTTATCAGAAGATTTTTCAGTTGAAACTGCATTAGTTTTCTGTGAAATATATCGTAATAAGGATGAATGGAAATTTAGTGCAACAGGAAGCGGTTTTCAAGGTGGATTATCTGCCCTTTGTAAAAATTATGGACTGGATGCATAAAAAGTATAATATTTAAAAATAATTAATGGAAGTAAAGTGCAATGGATATTTGAAGGAGATGTGGAAAATGGGTATAAATTTACAAAAGGGTCAAAGAATAAGTTTAACAAAAGAAAATCCAGGCTTAAAAAAAACAATGGTAGGACTTGGATGGGATGCTGTACAACAGTCTTCTAAGGGACTTCTTGGAGGATTGTTTGGAGGCAAGCAAGCCGAAATAGACTGTGATGCTTCAGTACTTATGCTAGATGAAAAAGATAAACTAAAAGGGAAAGAAAACTTAGTCTATTTTGGGAATCTAAAGAGCAAATGTGGAAGTATTCAACATATGGGAGACAATCTTACTGGAGCTGGAGATGGTGACGATGAGCAAATTATGGTTGACTTATCAACTTTACCCCAAAATATAGTCAAGCTAGTTTTTGTTGTTAATATCTATGCTGCAGCTCAGCGTAAACAACATTTTGGAATGATACAAAATGCTTACATACGTTTAGTAAATATTACGGATAATAAAGAAATATTTAAATTTAATTTAACAGATGAATATTCTGGCAAAACAGGTTTATTTGCCGGCGAACTATATCGTAACAGCGGTGAATGGAAATTTATGGCCGTAGGAGAAGGAGATTCTTCATCTGGGTTAGGTGAAATGATAAAAAAATATCAATAAATTAATGATGTAGAAAATGATAAGTTATCATTTTCTACATTTCGTTGTAAAAGAAATTATAAAAATCATAAAAGGGTGGTTAATATGAAATACTTTAATGAAGAGAGCTCAAAAGTTTTAAATGAGCTTAAGGTTGATAGTAGTAAGGGGTTATCTAGTTCAGAGGTTAAAGAGCGATTAGAGAAATATGGTACTAATGAATTTACTAAGCAAGAAAAAGGTTCTATTTGGGATAGTGTTAAAGAAGCAATAACTGAGCCTATGATGATGATACTTTTAGTCGCAGCTTTAATAAGTGCACTAGTAGGAGAGTTTGCAGATGCGATTGGAATAGTATGTGCGGTAGCTATAGGAATTAGTATAGGAATATTTACAGAAGGAAAATCACAAAAGGCAGCAGATGCACTCTCGAAAATGACAGAAAATATAGAAGTAAAAGTTTTGCGTAATGGGAAGATAGTCCAAGTGAATAAAATTGATTTGGTACCTGGTGATATTGTTTCAATTGAGACAGGGGATATGGTTCCAGCAGATGGAAGACTTGTAAATATTATAGATTTAATGGTTAGAGAAGATATGCTTACGGGTGAATCAGAAGACGTAAGCAAAGAAGCAGAAACTATAATAGAAATGGAAAATATAAAAGCTAAAGATAAAAATATTCTCCAAGATCCAATTCCTGCAAAACAACTGAATATGGTTTTTGGTGGAACACTTGTAGCCTATGGTAGAGCCAGCTTTGTAGTTACTTCTACAGGGGATAAATCTGAAATGGGTGAAATAGCTAGAAATCTTGTGGAAAGTGATTTACAAACACCGCTCCAAGCAAAACTAGGAGATTTAGGTGGAAAGATTTCAAAAGTATCAATTGCTATAGCTGCCTTATTATTTATAGTTATGATTATTAATATGGTTGTAGCAAAAACTATATCGCCAGACACCAGTGGTGTATTTGCATTTTTAGAGTCCGTTGGACCAATAAAAACTGCTTTTGTAGTATGTGTTGCACTAATTGTTGCAGCTGTTCCAGAAGGACTTCCAACAATGATAAATATGACACTTGCAATAACTATGCAAAAAATGGCCAAGATAAATGCTCTTGTTACTAAAAAGGAAGCTTGCGAGACAATAGGTTCTGTAAGTGTAATATGCTCAGATAAAACAGGTACACTTACTCAAAACAGGATGACTGTAGAAAAAGTTTATTTAAATGGTAAATTCAGAGAAAGAGATGAATTAAGCGAGAGCAATAACTATTTTATAGATAACTGTCTTGTAAATTCAACAGCAGATATTGAAAAGGATGATTCAGAAGTTAAATATTTAGGTAGTGCAACAGAATGTGCTCTTCTTTTATACAATGATGCTTGCGATTATGTACAAGAAAGACAAAATGCAACCATAGCTCATCAAATTCCATTTAGTTCAAAGAATAAGAGAATGAGTACAGTTATAGAAGAAGAGGAAGGTTCTACAGTTTTAACAAAGGGAGCCCCAGAAATCATTCTAGAGTTATGTAAATATGAACATATTAATTGCGTTGAAAAAGAGTTAAATGCAGCTAGAAGATGCGAGATATTAGAAGAAATTGAAATACTTCAGAAAAAATCTATGCGAGTACTTGGATTTGCTTATGGAAATATAAGTGAAGAGGTTGCAATTGCATCTGAGCAGGGCACTTTGCATGATGATTTAGTATTCACAGGATTCGTAGGAATAAGAGATCCTCTAAGACTTGACGTTAAGGAAGCCATTGAAACTGCTAGTAAAGCAGGGGTTACTACAAAAATGCTTACAGGAGATAACATTAATACAGCTATTGCTATAGGGGAAGAATTAGGCTTACTTAACGGTAAACATAGGGCAGTTGAGGCTACTTATATAGATACATTATCTGAGGAGGAGCTTAGACAAGAAATAACTACTATTTCAATAGTAGCACGTTCAAAACCAGATACAAAGATGAGAATAGTTGAAGCACTTCAAAAAAATGGAGAAGTAGTTGCTGTGACAGGGGATGGAATAAATGATGCGCCAGCTCTTACAAAAGCAGATGTAGGAATAGCTATGGGTATAGCTGGAACTGAAGTTAGTAAGAATGCAGCAGATATAATATTAACAGATGATAGTTTTGGTACTATTGTAAAAGGAATTAAATGGGGAAGAGGTATTTATGAAAACTTCCAAAGGTTTATTCAATTCCAGATAACAGTAAATATTATTGCTTTCTTAACAGCAATTTTATCTGTAGTATTTGATTTTCAAATGCCGTTTACTACAATACAACTATTGTGGGTAAACATTATAATGGATGGTCCACCAGCACTATCTCTTGGACTAGAGCCGGTAAGAGATGCTGTTTTAAACAGAAAACCTACAAACAGAAATGCCAGTATCATAACTAAACAAATGTTAAAGAGTATGATATCTAATGCTCTATATATAACGGCTGTTCTTATGATTCAGATGAAATTTGATATACTAGGAGCTGGGTTCCCAAAAGATGGAGTTACAGAACCTAACCAAATGCAGACAGTATTATTTGCATTATTTGCTTTTAGTGCATTATTTAATGCATTTAACTGTAGAGAATTTGGAACGGATAGTATCTTTAGTAACATTACAAAAAACACTATATTCTTAAAGATAATTTTAGGTACAGCAGTAGTACAAATATTTGTAACTGAAGTGTTTTCAAAATTCTTTAATGCAGTATCATTAAGCGCTACTATGTGGCTAAAGATAATTCTTGTATCTTCACTTGTAATAGTGGTAAATGAAGTTGCAAAATTAATTATGAAGCCTTTTGTAAAGAAACAGGAACAAATTGAATCAGAATCAGAAGAAAAAAAAGCAGCTTAAAAAAATTCACATTGTTGATTTTAATCAGCAATGTGAATTTTTTATTTTAAATAGTTATAGTTTGTAGGCTATTTTACATGGAAATGTATTCATGTTGTGAAATATCTTTAATTTCGTGGAACTTTTGATGT
>JANZQE010000227.1:0-6441 GCA_038040705.1 Clostridium sp.
TTTTTAATCTAAATTATCCAACTTTATTTTTCTTATGTAAAATTCAACTGTAAGGCAATATAAATTCATAAATTTATCAACATTGTTTATGCCTATTACCCCTAGTTTTATAACTTAAAAAATAAGAGCGATAAATCCATAATGTTAAACACCATTGTGGATTTATCGCTCTTATATTAATTTAGAATAAAACTAAATCATCATCAAATACTACATGTTCGCTTTTATATGTTTCTACACTATCTTTTTGCATATCAATGATAGAAGTTTTTTGACCATCTCTAATGTTTAAAGTAATTAAATAACGACCACTTATACATTCTTGTGGATAACCTAATTTTTCTGCATAAGTATAATCAATACTACCATTCATAATCTCTTTCACTCTTAATTTACCCCTCGGGAAAACCCTTTTTTGAAAAATGACCTTATACTTTCCATCTAAATTCCAAGTATAACTAGCGGAATTTATAGTTGTATCTGCATCATTTTCTGATAGTAACGTAACAGAGGTTTTTTCTAGACTCTCCCTGTTCAATATAATCATAACATCATTTCTGAGCTTACCAAACTTATTTACTTCATAATATATATTATCACTATCTGTGCCAGCAAAAAATTCGTAACCATCAATACCTTGAGTTTCCAAATCTACAAAGTCTAACCTCTCTGAGCCTTCTTCAATTTCACTAATGAATTTTTTTACCTGAATGTATCTAATACGATCTAAGTAAAAAAACTTATCCTTTTTAGATTTTTTCCCCCTTTGTATATCAATATAAATCTGTTCTTTGTTATATGGTTCTAAATAATTTTCTTCGTACACAATGCACTGTTCATTTTTTAAAGTAGTTTTAAAAAACACCAAGCGGAGTCCTCTTAAGAAGTCTTTATCCTTTACTTCGAAATTCTTTCCACTACGCGAATTATAAATTACCGCCTTATCATAACCATAATTTTCTTCTGGTGTTTCAAAACTTTCAAATTCCTCAAACGTTAACGTAGCCTCCTCCTTGAAAAATACTATAAATCTATCTTGATCTAATTTTTCTACTAGTAGAGAATCGAATTTCTTATCCATTTCAAAATTTAATACTGTTGTAATCTCAGACGTATTAATGTTAACGCTATTCAAAGTGTACTCGTTAATTAAAATCTGCTTCTTAACAGTAACATAATAGAAACCATCCTCTCCCTCTACTGTTTTCTGCTGGAAAAAATCTAATATTATTTTATCTCTCTGCGTATTCACTTTGGTCATTTTTTTATTATTAACCTCATAAGTATAATAATTTATAATGCCTAGATCACTAAAATCTTCACTATATACGTTTTTCGTCTCCCTCAAAAAAAGCTTACCATCTAATTTACAAACAGGTTCTAACTTATTATTTGTTAGTTTTTTTAAATCAATTATTTCCATAACTTACTCCTTATTCTCAATTTAACATACTGATTATAATTATTTACTAATATATGTCTTTTATTCAATAAAAGCGATTTATCTTTTTATATTCATAAAACAAACATCATTATAATACAAAATAACTAGCCAGTAGAATATCATACTGACTAGTTATTTCATTCCATTGCTTTATTAAAATGCAAAATTCCCGTTTTTAAATACAGGTACTTCTTTTCCATCCCTTGTAATACCTATTATCTCCAAATCTTCTGTGCCAACCATAAAGTCTTCGTGAACAAAAGAATCATTTACTTCTAGTTTTTGGAGTTCCTGCGCACTTAAATTCTCACCATTTTTTATGCATACTGGATATGCTTTTCCAATAGCCAAATGACAAGATGCATTTTCATCAAAAAGTGTATTGTAGAATAATATGTTTGAATTGGATATTGGAGAATCATGTGGTACCAATGCTACTTCGCCAAGATAATACGATCCTTCATCAGTTTCAATAATGCTCTTTAAACTATCGTAACCCTTTTGAGCCTTAAAATCTATAATTCTTCCTTCCTTAAAAGTAAGTGAGAAATCCTCTATGAGATTCCCGTTATAGTTTAAAGGTTTTGAGCTTACAACTATCCCATTAACCCCAGTTTTTTTAGGAAGTGTAAATACCTCTTCAGTAGGCATATTAGCTATAAATTCTATACCTTCAGGGGTATAATCTGATCCTCCAAGCCATAAATGTTCTTCTGAAAGTTCAATTTTAAGATCAGTACCTAATGAGTTTTTATATTGTAGATATTTGAAGTTATTTGAATTTAAAAAATCCATACTTTTCTTTAGGTTTCCTTTATGGGTTTCCCATGATGCAACAGGGTCAATTGTATCAACTCTTACTGTTTTAAATATAGCGTCCCAAAGTTTTTCTACTGCTTCATCTTCTGGAACCTCTGGGAATACTTTTTTTGCCCAGGATACAGTCGGAATTGAAGCAATACACCAAACATTTCTATTGCTCATAAGACGTTCTCTATATTCCTTTATTGCGGTACTAGCTGCTTTATGTGAATTTGACATTCTCTGCGCGTCAACATCCATCATAAGCTCAGGGTCTGAGGCTGAAATGCTTAAGAAAGCCGCCCCCTTACGAACGTTAGACAAGTAAAAATCTCTCTGCCAGTCTGGGTATTCCTTAAAAACGTCATCCTGCGCGTTCATAAATTTAATTTTTGAAGATAATTCATCTCTCCAGTTTATTACTACATCTCTAGCACCTTCATTATATGCAATTCTAGATGCGATTCTAACAAAAGAAGCACACTCTATTGGAGCATTAATTACGAGGATTTGATTCTTTTGAATATTAATTCCTGTCTTCACCAATAAAAGAGCATATTTTTCTAATAATTCGTTGTTCATAGTAAAACTTCCCTTCTTCAATTTAGATAATTTATTAACTTTATTTCTGTTGCTTTAGTGGTATTCTCCAAGAAAATTATACCATAAACTAGATGTAATTGCTTCCCCATTAGATGCTATTAAGAGTTTTCAATGTCTATCCACTTTTCCATAATCGTGTCTAATTCTCCTTGAATTATTTGTTTTTTATTTCCCAGCTCCATCAATATTTCGTATTTACTGCCTTTATTATTCATTTCAATATCTATATCTTTAAGTTTTTCTTCAAGCTCTTTAATTGTATTTTCTAAGCTTTCTGCCTCTTTTCGTTTGTTGTTGCTTGTTTGTTTTTGAGTGTTTACTTTATTCACTTTCACTCTCTCTTTGTAAATAGCCGGAATTTCTATTTTATTTCTTTTAAACTCATTTTTCTTTTCTTTGTAGTATTCATAATTCCCCTTATAATCACTAATCTTTTTATCTTCGATTTCGCATATTCTCTCAGCAAGTTTGTTTATAAAAAATCTATCATGAGATATAAATAGTATAGTTCCACTAAACTCCATTAAAGCTTCTTCAAGATTTTCTCTTGAATCTATATCCAAATGATTTGTAGGTTCATCAAGTATCAAAAGATTTATATCATTTTGGATTAACATACAAAGCTTTAGTCTACTCTTTTCTCCTCCTGAAAGATTTTTAACCTTTTTAAAAACACTTTCTCCATAGAACAAGAACTTAGCAAGGGTCCCCCGAGCCGGTCCTTCTAAAATATAAATGTCCTCTCTAAAAGCTTCAAGCACTGTTAGTTCTTCATTATTAAAGTCAATGTTTTGAGGAAGATATCCTATTTTGGTGTTCGAGCCTAGCCTCACCTCTCCACAATCTGCCTCAACCTCACCTAAAAGAGTTTTTATAATAGTTGATTTACCACTCCCATTATCACCTATTAAAGCTGTACGTTCGCCATATCTTACTTCTAAATACAAATCCTCTAATATTTCCTTATCATTAAAGCTTTTATATAACCCTTTAATGATTACGGTGTCCTTTCCAGACCTATCTATATCAGTAAAGTCTAATTGAATTTTAGGTTGATTCATTAGAGGTTTATCAACTTTTTCTATTTTATCTAATCTTTTTTGCATACTAGCCGCTCTTTTAAAAAACTTTTCATTATCCGCTTGAGTAGCCCATATCCTCAATTGCTTGATTGCTTTCTCCATAGCCTTTATTTTTTTCTGTTGATCTTTATACGCTTCAAATTGTTCAAAGACCCTTCTTTGCTTTTCACTAACATAATAGGAGTAATTACCATCATAAAACGAACTTTCTCCATCTTCGATTTCAACTATTTTTGTTACAACTCTATCTAAAAAATATCTATCATGTGAAATAACGATTACTGTCCCTTTGTAGACTTTAAGATAACCTTCAAGCCACTCTATGGATGCCACATCTAGGTGATTTGATGGCTCATCTAAAAGAAGTATATCTGGATTCTCGAGCAGAATTTTACCGAGTATTACAATAGTTTTTTCACCACCGCTTAAACTAATAAAGTCTCTACTCAAAAATTTATAATTAAACTTTAGTCCTGTACAAACCTTACTCATCTTTTCTTCTATTTCATAACCGCCTTTTGTTTCATATAGTTCATTAAGTTCTCCATATTTTCTTAATGCATATTCTAATTCACTTTCCTTTAAATTAGACATCTGTATTTCTAGCATTTTCATCCTATCATTTATTTCGTATTGAATTTTAAAGGCAATTTTTAAAACATCTATCACTTTGAACGCTTCAGGATAATCCGGTATTTGGTGTAAATAACCTATTGTTGAATTTTTTCTTATGGTTATGCTACCTTTATCTTGGTTTTCCATACCAGCAATAATTTTAAGAACCGTAGTTTTACCGGTACCATTTCTTCCTATTAAACCAACTCTATCTCCATTTTGAACTTCAAACGTAATATTTTCAAAAATCATATTACCTCCAAAATATTTTTCTACTTCTTTTAATGCTAATTCTATCATTATAGATTCCTCCTATATTTTTCAAACAATATAAATTTCCAAAACAAAATAAAAAACCCCATTAAATGATGTTATCAAGATTTTTAGTATTTTGATTCTATATAAATTAGCTCTACTGACCAATAATATTACCTTAAATTTTATTTAATATCAATATTGGTATTTATTATTTTATTAAAATAAGACTTATTTTAATAACATTAATTTTAAACATTTTGGTTATACTAGATTCAAAGTAAAAATTATAAAATAACAAGGAGGATTTGTAATGAAAGTAAAAGCGATATTAATAATATCAGCCCTATTAATTGTACTATCTGTTGGTTGTGCTAAAAACGCTGAGGTGATACCAGAAACACCAACTACACCACCAACTACAACAACACCACCGGAAACAACACCTGATGTTGTAACCACAGCTTCAATAGTAGATACTGAGGTTGCTTTTGAAAAGGCCATAAGTAACGAGGGTACATGGATTATTGCCATATTAAAGGACTTATCTTTTGATAAAGATCTTGTTGTCGATGGTGAGTATAAAAACGGTAAAAAAGATGATGCTGGTAAGGATATTATGCAACGTAAAGTCGCTCTCTACACTCAAGATGAAGATCATAATGTAACTTCTAGATTCATTTTGACTGCTCCAAAATTAACTTTTAGTAGCCCTATGGGAAGTATAGAACATGGAACTTTCAAAGGCGACCTTTATGTTACCGTAAGTAATTTTCAGTTAAAAGATGCTACAGTTGACGGTAATATATATTTCACTAATGAAGAAGCTAAATCAACATTCAAAATGGATGCTGATAGTAAAGTCACTGGGGTACAGGACATGGAAAAATAATATTATAAAAAAAATCAGTTAACCTAAATTGGTTAACTGATTTTTCACTTCTTCATTTCATAGCATGTCTCTTTATAACTTTTCAGTATCTTTATGATTACTACTAATCTCAATTAATTTAACAATGCCCCATGCTATTACAGCATAAACAATCATAGCAATAATAAGTGGTGGTTCTAAAACTGATTGTGCCTCTAATCCCTTTGATACAGCTGTCTTGAATATACCACTGAAAGGAGTTAAAAATAGACTTGTAAAAGAATATATCATATTTACAAATGTACTTTCAGGATTTGCTCCAAGAATTTTAAAAACAAGCCTAAATGCGAACAAAACTTCTAGAACACCTAAGACATAATAGATAATTTTTCTAACTTTTAAATTCCCTTGGCTTTCCATCTTTCTATTATTGCTTTCCATTTAATTTCCCTCCAGTTTACTTTCGCTATTTTATACCCAAATTCCACATTTAATAGTTATACTGATAGATTTATAGGATATTATGAGAAATTCAGCATATTATATATATATTATACCATCTTAATTGTTGCCTTTCAACTTTTCTAAAAAGCAAAAATGTATATTTTCTAAAGGTGCCATTTGCAACGATATGGCACCTTTTTATTATGCAGTTATATTTCAATTCAAAATTGGTATATACAACATGTTAACTATATGTTATGCTAATGTAGAATTAGTAAATTATTTAATATTTCATTATTAATTATGTTCCTAGGAGGAAGTTTATA
>JANZQE010000228.1:0-8061 GCA_038040705.1 Clostridium sp.
TAACTTCATTTTCCAAACAAACATTATTAATTTTTTCTTTTAATTGAGTCAGCCTTCCCTGCGTATTGCTCTCAATCAAGTCTTTTACATGCCTGAATTTTATATGTTCAACTAAAACATTGTTGATTTTTAGAAAAACTATTAATTTATTATAAAGATTTTCTTCCATAAAAATATAAATAAGTTCATTATTATTGATACCTTCAGTTATATAAAAATACATACTATTAAAAAGATGTTGATATCCATAAGAATAAAAACATGAGTGTGTTCCAAATATATTTCTTAGATTCAATTTAAAAATATCGTTTAAATTTTTATTGCAAAATATACATTTGTACACTAATATGTCTAAAGCTTGACTTAGCTTAATAATTTCTTCATTAAGTAAATTTTGGGTTTTTTCAAGTATTAAACTATTCAACATAACTCTATCTTTTTCCAGACTATCTTGTAAATTACAAGTACTACACAGAAAATTGATAATATCACCTCAATGTATAATTTTCATTTAGAACACTTAAAACATACTAAATTTATACTTAGTTAAGAATATATTATCATATTTTGCATGATTTTACTACAATATTCTGTATATTGTAATCGAATACAGTCATTTTGGGTTCCGTTACTACTTGTACCCCAAATACAAATTATTTAGCCCTAATTTAAGAACATTGTAAACTATTTAATATTTTGCACCTCTAAAGTAAACCCGTTAGAAAAATGGATGGCTATTTTTTTACATCTTACTACTATAATACTTATATGATATAAAAAATACTAACACTTGAACATACAATGCTCCAAGACAAATAAATGCAGGTATTTTATAATCAAGAAAAACAAATACAAAAGCCATTATTGCAAACGAACCACTAGCTGTAGTATTGGCAACAGACCCCGCAATTCTTAAAATTTGAATATTTCTTTCATCCTTTAATTCAAATTCTTCTTGCCTTAATTTTACATCAGACGTTCTTTTGTAATGAATTAATTTAACTATTCCAATTGCTGTAAATGCACTGCCTAAACCAATGATCATACCCATAAGCATATCTATATTATTCGTAGTATCCGTAATTCTTATTGTGCATACTACCCCAAATATAAAAGTTATAACACCAACACAAACTAAAGTTACCCAAAATTTATTGCTTTTTATTGATTTATAGACCATATTAATCCTCCTCATAAATAAAAATTTCTTCAATTGACATATTAAAATATTTAGCGATTTTAAAAGCTAATGTAATAGATGGGTTATATCGCCCATTTTCTAGTGATCCAATGGTCTGTCTTGAAACTTCCAGAGCTGTTGCCAGTTCTTCCTGCTTAATACCCTTTTGTTTTCGAATTTCTTCTAATCTATTTTTCACAAGTAAATTCACTCCTTTATTTCATCATTTTACGGAAAGTTAACTTTACATTAATAATACTACTTGTGATATTGTATGTCAAGTATACTTTCCATGTAAGTTTGCAAAAAAATAAATTCTTCTAAATTTTATATTTATACGGCATTCCTGTTACTACTTAAAACTGCACGTAAGAAAAACTCCTAAGATTAAATATAGGAGTTTTTCAATACATTATGTGGATATTAAATTGTGTGGCTATAATTGTAATTTTTTATCTCCGATTACTTCTAATAATATTTCATATGGATTTCTACCAGTCTTTGAGTCATGTATCTTATAAATTATTATTTGGTCACACTAATCCGTTCCAATGTTAAAAAACTAAACGCTGTTGTTTGGTCATCATTAATGAATCCAGTTTCTTCTTCTTTAATATTCCAATCAGAATAGTTCACCTTTGGGAAAAACACATCAGCATCATATTCCTTATGCACTTGCGTTAAGTGTATTTTGTTGCAATAAGGTAGCAATAACTTGTAGATTTCTCCTCCACCTATAACAAAATATTCTTTACTATCATCTAAAGAAGCCAATAATTCTTCCTTAGAACTTAAGACTGTTACTCTTTCATCATCTACTACAAAATCTTTATTTTTAGTAATAACAATATGGTGTCTATTAGGGAGAATACCAGGAAGTGACTCAAATGTCTTTCTTCCCATTATAATAGTGTTTCCACCTGTAATTTGCTTGAACCTTTTTAAATCTTTTGAAAAATGCCAAAGTAAGTTATTATTCTTTCCTATGACAAAATTATCTCCAATTGCAACAATACATGTTAGCATTATATAGCCACACTCCCCATATTTATTTTCCCAAGGTGCTTATAATCTATGAGTTTAATATCTTCAGGTGTAAAATCGTAGAAATCTTTAATTTCCGGGTTAATCCATATTTTTGGAGCATCTACTGCTTCCAATTTTCTTGAAATCTGTAACTTTAAACCTTCAATATGATTTTCATATATATGGGCATTATTTATAACATGCGTAAATAATCCTGGTTTAAGTCCTGTAACCTTTGCTAACATATGAACTAATACAGCATATTGTGTTGTATTAAATGGAACCCCAAGTGCTGTGTCACCCGATCTTTGTACTAACATACAGTTAAGTCTTCCATCAGTTACGTCCCAAAGTGTTAAAAAGCAACAGGGTTGAAGCGCCATCTGTGGAAGGTCTTCTATATTCCACAGATTCATCATCATTCTTCGGTCTTGCGGATTATTTTTTAAAGCCTCAATAAGTTTATCAATCTGATGATACTTAGCTATTTGATAACCATAGGCCTTTCCAATTGTGCCATCTTCTAAAGCCCATTCATCCCATATATGCACATTTTGTTCTTGAAGTTTCTTAACATCATTACTTTGGTCTTTAAAAATCCAAAGCAATTCTTTTACTGCTGTTTTAAAAGCAACAAATTTAGTTGTTAATATTGGAAATTCTTCTTCTAAATCGAATTGCATAATTTGATGAGGGAGTTTGTATGTCGCAACTCCAGTACGGTTTTGGGCATAATATCCTCTTTTTAAAATATTCTCAGCTATTTTTAAATATTGACTATCCATTTCATTTATCATAATTTTTATCACTTCCGTTTCACTATTCTTTTGTGTATACTCTACTAATATCTTCCCCGATAATTCTTCTTTTAATATAACATAATTCACATTTTTTATCGACAAAAACTTCAGCGATCTATATTGGTTATTTCAAATACTATTCGTCTCACTGCTTATACTATACATATTTCACCATTTTCCTTCATGTAAAACTGTAATGGTAGAGGCTGACTTGCAAACAATAACGGTGTCAATGTATATGAATAACTTCCAGCCTTTGACACTACTAATATATCTCCAATATTAGCTTTTGGAAGCATTATATCTTTCGCCATTATATCAGCTGATGTGCACAAATTACCCACTATGCTTACCTTTTCAAGAATGGATTTTTCTCTTTCAACAATAGTGAATTCAAAAGCATCTTTAGCTGTAAATAATGGTTCACAACCCTTAAGTTTGCTTCCCTCTGGCGCATAAGCCGTTAAAAGTTCTGCAATAGAAGGTCTTAAAAAACCATTAAGCCCATTTTCTACGATTAAATATTTTGTTCCTCTAGATTCCTTTACATCTACGATACGCGTAACATATTGACCAGCTTCGCAGACTACAAACCTACCTGTTTCAATGATAAGTCTTACACTTATTTTTTCCCTAAATCTTTGAAATAATCTTTCGCATTCATCACTAAGTAGATCAAGATCAAGAGGGATATCATTTAATGATGAATATACTATACCAAGTCCTCCACCAAAATTAATAAATTCCAGTTCCCATCCCATGCTCTCTTTACAAAATAAAGCTACTTCAAAAATTTTCTCATAATATCGATAAATTTTACTATGATCAAGAACCTGAGAGCGTAGATGAACATGAATGCCAACGATTTTTATATTAGTCAAACTATTAAAAAAATCTCTCTGATTAACAATTGTCTCCTCATCAACACCAAATTTACTACTTACTCCTTTTTCAATATCCATAGTGTAGTCAGGATTTATTCTTAAACCTACCTTTATATGTGTTTTTTTCTGTTTTGCAACATCATTAATCAATGCTAGCTCATTATAGCTGTCTGCTATTATTATTGACTTATCTAAAGTTTTTTCAATATCCTTACGTGTTTTTCCTGGAGATGAGTATAATACTTTTTCATAAGATAAGCCTGCTTCATGCGCTATAATTACTTCCGCTGCTGAAGCTGCATCTGCACCAAACCCCTTTGATACTATAAAATTTACTATAGGTGTATATGGATTAGTCTTTAGCGAATACAAAAACTCAAATCGTGAAAACCTTTCTGAAAGTGTTGTAATTTGCTTTGCAATAATACTTCCATCATAGATGTAGAAGGGTCTATCGTATTGTGCCATCAGTTTTTTAATAATATTTGAATTGTTTCCCATAATAAATTCTCCTCTATGTATTTATTCACATTAAATCTTTCCATTATTATACCATTTATTACATTTCATCTCCATATTTACGCAATTATTCTATCTTATAGATAGTGAAAGAAAAAAATAAAAGCCCAGTATTTAGCCAATTAAGGCTAAATACAAGGCTTCCCAATAGGATTAACCAAAGTGACCCTATTTCTCTTCTGCAGCTTCTGCAATTTCCTTTGTTTCATGAACCGTACCATATGGATGCTCAGGCGGTGCATAGATAACGTACACTTTAAGTGGTTTATCACCGGTATTTATTATATTGTGCCATTTACCAGCAGGTATCATGATTGCATAATCATCATATACTTTTTTTTGGAAATCCAACTTATCTTTTGTATCCCCCATTTGAACAAGTCCTCGACCTTCTTCAATACGTATGAATTGATCACCTATGGGATGAACTTCTAAACCTATATCCTCCCCAACGCCGATATTCATCAATGTAACTTGTAAATTGCTTCCTGTCCATAAAGCGGTACGATAAGTATTATTTTGAGTAGTAGCCTCCTCAATATTAATCACAAATGGTTCTGGTCCATAATCCTTTAATTCCATTGGACCATTATCCTTTATTGCTTTTGGTAAATCTAATCTTGAATCATACTCAACTTCATCAGTCGGGTTATACATTGGTGCGTTAACGTAGCAAGGACAACGGTATGTTTTATAAACATTATACATGTTGTAAGGGCTATATATTGGTGTGTTAGCATAATAGGGATATGGGTTATAATCGTTATTTATATCGCTCATTCCTTTCATAGTCTTATAAAATTATCATATGATTTATCTTTAGTAAATGTGCTTTTATTCACTGGGAATGCTATGTATATGGTAATTCAAAAAAAATAAAACTCCAAGGCATGCCTCGGAGCTCCATTTACTATTTTTTTTGAAACATACTAAACAAAACACTATTTTCTAGATAAATATGAATAAATAAATCTTTTTCTAAGTCATGAATTTTTGTATATGCTAGTATGAATGAAGTACACGCTCCCTCTGGAGCATTAAAATCTCTAGTTATCTTCTCTAATTCTTTAATTATATCTCCAGCTGCGTCATGCTCACTCTCTGTATCTTTTATAACCTGATGTATTTCTGATAAGACACTATCGTCCTTCGTTATTTCAAATTTTTCAATAAGGGGGAACAGGTGCTCTTCCTCTTTAATAAGATGCTCCTCAAGTTCTATTTTAAGGGTTCCGAAAAGTTTGTGCACCTTTAACAGTTCTTCACTAAGATGCTGAAAATGTACCTTGAGTACTTTAAATAATAACGTATCTATTTCTTTAAGTTGTTTCTTTGTAAATTCATGATGAGTTTGTACTACGTGTTTTATAATTACTGAAGGTTTTTCTTTTCTCCAATCTTTATATTCTGAGTTTGATTTTATAAACTTCTCGTACTCACTATTAAGTTCTTCAATTATTTTATCATGGCCTATTGCCATCTCGTCCAAGGCTCCTTCAAGCGTATCATGTCCACCGCAGCAATAATCTATTTTATATCTGTTAAATATCTCTGCAGCACCTGGGAAAATCGAAACTATCTCGCCGAGACCTTGGTTTTTGTTTATAGTTTTTTCCATAATTAATTCCTCCTCTTATTTTTAAACTGTGGCAAGTAATAAATCAGCAGTGTAATTAACTGCTCTTTCAATGCTCTTTAGGTTATCCTCGTTTGGTGAGAATTTAATTCTTAGTGGGAATTCTATATCGATCATACCAGTAGATTTAATTACATCAGAAGTACTCAAGACTTTAATACCACTTTGCTTCAAATAATCTTGAACTACCTCTATAGCTTCTCCACTCCAACCATAAGATCCAAAAGCCGCCCCTATTTTATTTTCTAGGTTTAGTGCATGTATTTCTTTTAATATATCTTCCATGTTTCCAATCATATCAGCATACCTTGTGGAGCTACCAAACAAAATAGCATCAGCTTCATTAATAGCTTTCATTACTTCTTCTTTTGCTACTTTATTTACATCTATAGTCTGTGAAACTATATTTAGTTCTTCGAATTTTTCTTTAATGAATGCAGCAATTTTTTTTGTTCTACCTGTCATAGTGGAGTATAGAATCAACGTTTTTTTATTCATTTCTGTATTTTTACTCATATTATCATAAATATCTATAAAACTTTGAACATTATCTCTAAGAATATATCCATGCGATGGTGCTATCATCTTTATATCTAGATTTTTAATTTTTTCGATCATAATTTGAACATATCTTCTATGAGGGTGCATTATCAATTTATAATACCCAATATAATCATCATTTATGTCCTCTTTTGCCATATCATTAAAATACTCATAGTTGGCTACGTGAGTACTAAAAATATCACAAGGAAATAAAATTTTATCCTCTATGCAATAAGTTATCATAGTCTCCGCTGTATGAAGATAAGGTGTTTCGATGAATTTGAGGGTTTTACCTCCTATATCCAGCGTATCCCCATCACCTACTACTAGAAATTCTCTATTATGAAGTTTGTACATTTCCTTAAGCTGATCTACAGCCAAATTTGTGCACACAATTACTGCATTCTTAGCATTAGCTGCCAAACTTCCAAGTGAACCAGAATGATCAGGCTCAGTATGATTAATTATAATGTATTTGATTTTTTCAAGATCTATTTTCTTTTTTAAATTTTCTACATACTCTCGTCCAAAACTCATATCAACAGTATCTATAATTGTTGGTTTTTCAGTCATTAATAAATAACTATTGTAAGTTGTCCCTTTTGTTAATGTTAATCTATGAAAAGGTACATCTCTATCATCAACCTTACCAACCCAATATATATTCTCACTTAGCATAATGTTTTCATTCATAATGTATTCCCCCTGTATTCAATTTGTTTTTTTTTAATGTGTCCTTGCTTTCCTATGACCCTATTATATAATAATTTTCATTTGAAAAATATGATTCAAATCACAAATTGAAAAAACGAAAAATATATACCAATTATTATTTGACCACAATAAATTAAAAATGTTATGATATTATATGGTAGGTGATATATATATGGAAAATTGTAATTGTGAAAAGTGTACTAATAGCCTATGCGCTAAGAAAGTACCGATATTTTCATTTCTATCTGATGATGAGCTTATAAAAATTATTGATATGACAGGACATAAAGTCTATAAAAAAGGTGATATGTTATGTAGCCAGGGGGAAAAATCAGATACCCTATTCATTATTAATGAAGGTCAAGTTAAAATATCTAAATTAACAAAAGAAGGTAAGGAGCAAATAGTTCATATCTTCACTGGTGGTGATTTTTTTGGAGAATTAAGCTTGTTTAGTAGTGATGAATTATTTAATTTTGATGCTTATGCTATCTCAAACGTTAAAATATGTACATTGACTAAACAAGATATGGATAAAATTATTATGAGTAATCCAGAAATATCATTAAAGCTATTAAAAGTTATTTCAAAACGTCTATCTCAGACTGAAAATCTTGCCCAAAATCTCGCTACTAATGATGCAGAAATAAGAATTGCATTTATGCTTTTAGAATTTGGGGAAAAGTATGGTGTCTCTATAGATGAAGGATTGCAAATCAAATTACCTATTAATAGAGAAGAGATGGCGAATTATGTTGG
>JANZQE010000229.1:0-3788 GCA_038040705.1 Clostridium sp.
ATATGGCACCTTTTTATTATGCAGTTATATTTCAATTCAAAATTGGTATATACAACATGTTAACTATATGTTATGCTAATGTAGAATTAGTAAATTATTTAATATTTCATTATTAATTATGTTCCTAGGAGGAAGTTTATATGCGTATAGTTTCAAAAGTTAATCCTCTACCCTTATATTATCAGCTTAAAGAAATTTTACAAGAAATGATTGAAAATGAAGAATTAAAGCCTGGTGATATGATCCCAGCCGAAAGAGAATTATGTGAAATTCAATGTGTAAGTAGAATGACCGTTAATAAAGCTATTATGTACCTCGTTAATGAAGGCATTATATATAGAGAGCAAGGCAAAGGTACTTTTGTATCAGCCCCTAAAGAAAAACAACAAATTTCTAAATTAAAAGGCTTTACTGAAGAAATGGAGGATAAAGGGCTTAAATCCCAAACTAAAATTCTTTCCTTTAAATTAAAACCCGCAACAAAACAAATAAAAACAATACTAGAAATTGAAGATTCGCAGATTCAGTTAATAGAAATTAAAAGATTACGATTTAGTAATGATGAACCACTGGCAATTGAAACAGTGTGGCTACCACACCATCTTTTTAATGATATGACAACAGATATGATAGATGGTAAGTCTCTTTACTCCATTTTCAGAGAACTGTATGGCATAAATCCAATTAAGGCAAAACAAACTATAGAGCCTATAATTCTAAGTGAATATGAATGTACCCTTTTAAACCAAAATCCAAACTCAATAGCTCTTATGTTTAAAAGAACTACTTATTCTAAGGATGGAACACCTATAGAATATACAAATTCAATCTATAGAAGTGATAGATATAAATATGAGATCATTTTAGAATAGGAGGTAATTTATGTATTTAGATGAATTAAGCACCATAGATATTATAAAACAAATTAACGACGGAGATAAAGAAATAGCCTATGCAGTTGAAAAACAATCAGATAACATTTCAAAGGCTGTGGACTTAATAGTAGGAGCAGTAGAAAATGAAGGCAGACTTATATATATTGGCAGTGGTACAAGTGGTAAGCTTGGAGTTATAGATGCATCTGAATGTCCGCCTACCTTTGGCACTGATGATTCACTCGTTGTGGGAATTCTTTCTGGTGGCGCTGATGCTTTAAGTGGATGGCTTGAACATACAGAAGACGACATGGAGCTTGCTATTATAGATTTAAAGAAAATAAATCTTAGAAAAAATGATATTTTAGTTGGAATTACCGCAAGTGGAAATACTCCCTATGCTATCAGTGCTCTTAATTATGGTAAATCATTAGGTTGCAAAGCTATTGGAATTAGCTGTAGTGATATAGGAGAGATAAGTGAGATATGCGATGTTTCAATTCAGGTTCTTGTAGGCCCTGAGATAATACTTGGATCAACAAGAATGAAAGCTGGCACAGCCCAAAAGATGGTTTTAAATATGATAAGTACTACTGTAATGATAAAACTTGGAAAGACCTATTCTAATTTAATGGTTAATGTAAAGCCTATTAATATTAAACTTCAAAATAGAGTTAAAGAAATAGTTAAAGTTGCAACTAAGGCTGATGAATGTATAGTTAATGAGGTGGTTCAGAAGTGTAACTATGATGCTAAAACTTCAATTATTGTAATCGAAACTGGAAGTAGCATTATAGAAGCAGTACAATTATTAGAAAAGAGCAAAGGAAACGTATGGAAAACTCTGAAATTATGGAGGGGTGACAAAATTGAAAATAATAATTAACGGAAAAATTCTTATTAAGAATGATGTAGTTTACGGGAAATCTCTAATGTTCGATGAAAAAATAATAGAATTTGTTGAAGCTGAGAACTTAGAAAAGTTGCTACCTAGATGTGAAGAAATTATTGATGCAAATGGTAACTTCGTATCCCCAGGATTTATTGATATGCACGTGCATGGCTCCGGCGGATATGATGTGATGGATGGAACTGCTCAGGCTCTAAGTGTTATAAGCAGCGTTCTTGCCCATAATGGAGTTACAGGTTTTCTTCCAACTACTATGACTATGAGCGAAGAAAAGATATATGCTGCTCTTGACAATATACGTCTCCATATGAAAAAGGAAATAAATGGTTCTAAAATTCTTGGAGCACATATGGAAGGACCCTTTATTAATAAAAAGTATAAAGGAGCCCAAAAGGAAGATTTTATTATTAAGCCTAATTTTAAATTTGTTGAAGACTATATTGATGTTATAAAACTCATAACCCTAGCCCCTGAAGAGGATGATAATTTTGATTTTATTAAAGAAACTGTGAAACGAACAAATATAATACTTTCAATAGGACACTCTAATGCGGAATATGAAGAAACAATGGACGCCATAAACTGTGGAATTAGCCACGCCACTCATACTTTCAATGCAATGACCCCATTAAATCATAGGAAACCAGGTATTGTAGGGGCTATTTTAAATAGTGATATATATTGTGAACTAATAGCAGATGGTATTCATGTTCATCCTGCAATATTTAATATATTAAAAAAAGTAAAGGGCACAGACAAAATAATTTTAATTACTGATTCAATGAGAGCTGGTTGTTTAAGAGATGGCGTATCTGAACTTGGCGGCCAGAAAGTAATAGTTAAAAATAATTCTGCAAGACTGGAAAACGGAACGTTGGCAGGAAGTATTCTAAAACTTAATGAAGGCGTTAAAAATTTTATGGATAATAGTAATATCGATATATGTGAAGCAATCAATTTAGTATCCATTAATCCTGCTAGAGAGCTTGGCCTAGATAAGGTAAAAGGAAGCCTTGAGGTAGGAAAGTATGCTGATATAGTAATTTTAGATAGCAATTTCAATGTTCATCAAACCATAGTAGTAGGTAATACAGATTTTAAATCAAACGAAATGAAGAGGTGCTTATAATGAGAATTATTGTAGTAGACAATTACGAGGAAATGAGCTGGAAAGCTGCAAGCTTAGTTAGCAGTCAAATGATTTTAAAACCAAATACCATTCTTGGATTAGCAACAGGGGACACTCCCCTTGGAATGTATAGTGAGCTTATAAAGCTATATAATAAAAAGGAAATTGATTTTAGAGAAGTAAAATCTTTTAACTTAGATGAGTATTACGGAATAGATGAAAATAATAACCAAAGTTATTATTATTATATGATGAACAATTTCTTTAAACATATTAATATTTCACATGAAAATATTAATGTTCCAAATGGAGATGCTGAAAATATTTACGAAGAATGTTTAAGATATGAAAATGAAATCAAAAAATCTGGTGGCATTGACATTCAAGTTCTTGGAATAGGAGTTAATGGACACATAGGCTTTAATGAACCGGATATTAATTTTGAAGCTGAAACTCACCTTGTTAATTTAGATGATACTACTATAGAATCAAATTCTAGATTATTTAAACGGATAGAGGATGTTCCTACTAAGGCGATTAGTATGGGAATAAAAACTATAATGTATTCAAAGAGAATTGTACTTTTAGCAAGTGGACTGTCAAAAGCTGATGCTATTTATAAAACTATAAATGGTAAAATCAATCCTGAAACTCCTGCATCTATCCTTCAGCTACATCAAGATGTAACCGTGATTTTGGATAAAGAAGCTGCTAGTAAATTATAAAACAAACTCATGAATAAATAAAGTAAAACCTATTGCACCTTAGCAATAGGTTTTACTTTTTTTAGATTGTTTTTTTGTGGTACACATGATTTGTTGTAAACTTGGAGCTGAAAAAGGGGATCGAACCCTCGACCTACGCGTTACGAGTG
>JANZQE010000230.1:0-10265 GCA_038040705.1 Clostridium sp.
TAGTAAATCAAAGGGTAAATGAAAAAAAAGAGATGATGGACAAAATCGAAGCAATATATATAGAGTGCAATATAGAACAGTCTAGAGTCTTTAGTAAGCAACTTAGTAGCTATAGCAATATGAACGTAATTGCATTAACTATAGCCGATTTAAAACAAATGAGCAAAGAAACGAAAGAAAAAATTGAAGCTGCTGAATTTATAATAACTACTTTTAATCACATTATTGAGGTAACAAATTTAACAATTGGTATTAATAAGGAAATATTAGGGGTTGCTATAACTCCAGATTTACAACCGATAGTTAAAATTGCTAGATATGGTAATAATACAAAATTCGGGTTCGTATGTATATCTAAAGAATTTATGATTAAAATAAAAGTAGCATTAGATAAAGCCGGATTATCTGGAATTGAAGTAGAATATTCCAACACTACTGATAATAATGAACTTGTGGATTTAGTAGAAAAATCTGATGCAATGATAGTATCCCCAGGTAGGTATAAAGATGTAGAAAGTGTAAATACAGAGAATAAGGAAATAATTAAATTTTTATATAGTCTGGATGATGGTTCGGTAAAAGCGCTTAAATCTAAGATTATTGAAATAAAGTTCAAAAAATAATGTACTGAAAATCATTTGCCAAAAAATCATTTAGGAGGCTTTTCAAAAATGGAAAAAAAGACTTTAATTCTAGGAGTAATAGGATCAGATTGTCACGCTGTTGGTAATAAGATTTTAGATTATGCTTTAACCGAAGCTGGTTTCAATGTTATAAACATAGGAGTTCTTTCTCCACAAGAAGATTTTATAAATGCAGCTGTGGAAACTAATGCAGATGCTATAATAGTATCTTCATTATACGGACATGGAGAAATTGATTGCAGAGGCATGAGAGATAAATGTGACGAAGCAGGATTAAAAGGTATAAAGCTACTTGTTGGTGGAAATATAGTAGTAGGAAAACAAGATTGGGAAGAAGTTCACAAAAAATTTAGCGCAATGGGATTTGACAGAGTATATCCACCAGGTACTACACTTGAAACAACAATACATGATCTAAAAGAAGAATTAGGACTATTATAAAATTATTGGGAGTGATATAGGTGGATGCATATTTACTTATAGATTTTGGAAGTACATATACAAAGTTAACTGCAGTAGATATAGAAAAAGAAGAAATAATTGCTACTGCTAAAGATATAACTACAATTGAAGATGACATAATGGTAGGTGTTGAAAAGGCCTATTCAAAAATTAAACAAATTTTAAAAGATAAAAATGTTAATTTTATTAATAAATTGGCATGTTCCTCAGCAGCAGGGGGTCTTAAAATGATAGCTATTGGACTAGTTCCAGACTTAACTGCAGAAGCTGCCAAAAGAGCTGCACTTGGAGCTGGTGCTAGAGTATTAAAAGTGTATAGCTATGAATTAACACTTTCTGAAATTCAGGAAATTAAAAGTTCGGATTTAGACATTATATTACTTGCAGGTGGAACTAATGGTGGTAACAAGGAATGCATAGTGCATAATGCGAAAATGTTAGCCCAAAATGATGTTAAATTACCAATAGTAGTAGCAGGGAATAAAGTAGCTACTGATGATATAAGACAAATATTCACTGAGGCCAAAATGTATTTCAGTATTACTGATAATGTAATGCCTAAGTTAAATGAACTAAATGTAGAACCAGCCAGAGAAGAAATTAGAAAAGTCTTTATGGAAAAAATAGTAGAGGCTAAGGGGCTTGGGAATGCAGAGAAATTTGTAAAAGGTGTTTTAATGCCAACACCAGCAGCAGTTCTAAAGGCAGCAAGATATCTAAGCGTTGGTAGTGATGAAGAAAGCGGACTAGGTGATTTAATAATTATTGACATTGGTGGGGCTACCACAGATGTACATTCAATTGCAACTGGTGAACCTACTAAGGCAGGCGTCAATGTACGAGGCCTCGAAGAACCTTTTGCTAAAAGAACTGTTGAAGGTGATCTTGGTATGAGATATTCTGCAGTTTCATTAAGAGAAGCAGCCGGTAGCAGGAAAATGAGAAAATATTTAGGCGACACAGAAAGAAAAATTGACATAGATGAAAATTGCAAATATAGAATAGAACATGTAATGATGATTCCAGAAACTTCGGAAGAAATTCATTTTGACGAGGCTATGGCAAAAGTAGCCACAGAAATATCCATGGAACGGCATGTAGGTACTATTGAAAGCGCATATACTCCTATGGGAGCTATGTATACTCAAACTGGAAAAGACCTTATGGAAGTGAAATATGTCATAGGTACAGGCGGGGTATTGGTACACAGTGATAATCCGAAAGAAATTTTAGAAGCAGGTGCTTTTAGTGCAGAGAACCCAGTGTATTTAAAGCCACGTGATGCAATGTATTTTATAGATAAAACTTATATATTATCCGCAATGGGTTTGTTGTGTGAAGATTATCCAGATAAAGCTGTTAGAATTATGAAAAAGTATTTAGTTAAAGTATAATTACTAGGAGGAATACCAATGGAATTAAGAAATCAAAAATGGACCAATGATGAGTTCTTTGAGGTTAGAAAAGAAGTATTAAACCAATGGCCTACAGGAAAAGAAGTAGATTTAAAAGAAGCTATAGAATATAACAAGAAGATTCCAGACCATAAAAATTTTGCAAAAAAACTAATAAAAGCTAAACAAGAGGGTATAACATTAGCACAACCAAGAGCTGGTGTTGCATTAGTTGATACACATATCGAACTTCTAAACTTCTTAGAGCAAGTAGGCGGAGCAGATTTATTACCATCAACAATAGATAGTTACACAAGACAAAACAGATATGATGAATGTGAAATTGGAATTAAAGAAAGTATAAAAGCAGGAAGATCTCTTTTAAACGGATTTCCAGGAGTTAATCATGGTGTTAATGGATGTAGAAAAGTTTTTGAAGCAATAAATGTTCCATTAGAATCTAGACATGGTACTCCAGATGGAAGACTACTCGCTGAAATTACTCATGCTTCAGGTTGGACTTCAAATGAAGGCGGCGGTATTTCTTACAATATACCATATGCTAAAAACGCAACTTTAACAAAAACAATTTTAGATTGGCAGTATTGTGATAGACTTGTTGGATTCTATGAAGAAAATGGAATATCAATAAATAGAGAACCATTTGGACCTTTAACTGGAACATTAGTTCCACCTAGTACATCAAATGCAGTTGCAATAATTGAATCATTACTTGCAGCTGAACAAGGAGTTAAAAACATTACAGTTGGATATGGTCAGTGTGGAAACTTAATACAAGACGTAGCGGCTATAAGAGCTTTAGAAGAACAATGTGATGAATACTTAAAAGCTAGTGGATATAAAGGTATATATTTGACAACAGTAATGCATCAATGGATGGGAGGATTCCCAGCAGATGAAGCAAAAGCATATGGAGTAATATCTACAGGAGCAGCAACGGCTGCACTTGCAGGAGCAACAAAAGTAATAGTTAAAACTACTCATGAAGCTATAGGAATTCCTACTAAAGAAGCTAATGCTCAAGGAATAAAAGCTACAAAGATGACTTTAAACTTATTACAAGGTCAAAAAATGCCTATGTCTCCAGAACTTAAAACAGAGATAGAAGTAATAAAAGCTGAGACTAAGTGCATGATAGATAAGCTGTACGAAATAGGAAAAGGTGACCTCGCTATAGGATCAGTTAAAGGGTTTGCTATGGGAATTATTGATGTACCATTTGCACCAAGTAAGTATAATGCTGGTAAAATGATGCCTGCAAGAGATAATAATGGAGCAATAAGATACTTAAAATTCGGTAACGTTCCATTTACGCAGGAATTAATAAATTTCAATACTAGAAAACTTGGAGAAAGAGCAAAATATGAAAATAGAGAAGTAAGCTTTCAAATGACTATAGATGATATATTTGCAGTTGGGAAAGGCGCACTTATAGGAAGGCCAGAAAAGAAATAATTAAACAATTAAATCAAATCACAAATATATAAAAGGATAGGTGTTTAATATGAAAATTATTGACGTAGTATGTTCAACAGGAAGAACAGGATTTTATTTTGATGACCAAAGAGCTATAAAAGCTGGAGCAGAGCATGATGGTCTTACATATGTAGGTGAGCCAGTAACAGAAGGATTTAGTACTATAAGACAAGCGGGAGAATCAATATCAGTAATGATTATACTTGAAGATGGTCAAGTAGCTTATGGAGATTGCGCAGCAGTACAATATTCTGGAGCAGGCGGAAGAGATCCATTATTCCTTGCAAAAGATTTTATACCAATAATAGAAAAAGAAATAGCACCAAAATTAATAGGCAGAAACTTAGAAAGCTTCAAAGAAATGGCAGAAGAGTTTGACAATATGCAAGTTAATGGTAAAAGACTTCATACAGCAATAAGATATGGAGTAACTCAAGCCATCCTTGATGCTGTAGCAAAAGCTAAAAAAGTAACTATGGCAGAAATTGTACGTGATGAATACAAAACAGGCGTAGATATTAAGAGAATCGATATTTTTACACAATCAGGTGATGATAGATATAACAGTGCTGACAAAATGATAATTAAAGGTGCAGACGTAATGCCTCACGCACTAATAAATAACGTAGAAGAAAAATTAGGACTTAAGGGCGAAAAATTGCTTGCATATGTAGAGTGGTTAAGTGCTAGAGTATTAAAACTTAGAACTGATGAAAACTATAACCCAATATTCCACATAGATGTATATGGAACAATCGGAGTTGCTTTTAACAACGATATAAAAGCTCAGGCAGATTATATAGCAACACTCGAAGAAGCTGCAAAGCCTTTCAAATTAAGAATAGAAGGACCAATGGATGTTGAGCATAGAGAAAGACAAGTTGAAGCACTAGCTGCATTAACTGCTGAGCTCGATAATAGAAATATAAATGTAGAACTAGTTGCAGATGAATGGTGTAATACATACGAAGACGTAGTATTATTTGGAGATAAGAAAGCAGGCCATATGCTTCAAATAAAATCCCCAGATTTAGGTGGCGTTAACAATATAATAGAAGCAGTATTATATTGTAAAAAACTAAAAGTAGGAGCATACGTTGGTGGAACATGTAATGAAACTAACAGATCTGCAGAAGTTTGCACAAACATAGCTATGGGTGTTGGAGCAGATCAATGTCTTGCTAAACCAGGAATGGGCGTAGATGAAGGATACATGATAGTAAACAATGAAATGAATAGAGTAGTAGCTCTAGTTAATAGAAAAAAATAAATGAAACAATAAATTTGGGAGGTTACATTAAGGCGGTTTATTTAAACTGCCTTTTCCCATATTGAAATAAAAAGGAGAATAACAATGAGAGAAATAAATGTATCTGAGATAACAAAAACTATTAAAAAATTATGTATAGATGCTAATTATTATCTTCCAGATGAGATGAAAAATGGAATAAAAAAATCCAGAGAAAATGAAACATGGGATATAGCTAAAGGTGTTTTAGATAAGATTTTGGTAAATGCAGATATAGCAGCAACTGAAAGAATGCCAATGTGCCAAGATACAGGAATGACTTGTGTTTTTATAGAAATTGGGCAAGATGTTCATATAATAGGCGGCAGTCTAGAGGACGCTATTAATAGTGGTGTAGCAGCAGGATATGAAGAAGGTTATTTAAGAAAGTCAGTAGTTAAAGACCCTATAAATAGAGTGAATACAAAAGATAACACCCCAGCAGTTATATATTATGATATAGTTATAGGAGATAAATTTAAAATAACTGTAGCTCCAAAGGGATTTGGTTCAGAAAATATGAGTCAAATTAAAATGTTAAAACCTTCAGATGGGCTTAAAGGAGTAAAAGAATTTATTTTAAAAGTAGTAAAAGAAGCTGGTCCTAACCCATGTCCACCAATAGTTGTAGGAGTAGGAATAGGCGGTACTTTTGATAAGGCAGCGAATCTTGCTAAAAAGGCAGCAGTTAGAGAAATAGATAAGGCAAATACAAATCCTTACTATGCAGATCTTGAAAAAGAGCTTACGCAGGAAATAAATAAGTTAGGCATAGGACCACAAGGGTTTGGAGGAAAAACTACAGCATTAGGTGTTAATATTGAAACTTATCCAACTCATATAGCTGGTCTACCTGTGGCTGTAAATATAAACTGTCATGCTGCAAGACATGCAAAAGCAGAGTTATAAAAGCAACGCAGATGATGATGAACAGCATTTAAGATGATGATGGATAAGGAGGAAAATATTATGGAGAAAAGAATAACTACCCCACTTACAAAAGATGTTATTAAAGATTTAAAAGCAGGCGATAGCGTGCTATTATCCGGCGTTATATATACTGCTAGAGATGCAGCGCATAAAAGACTAGTGGACCTTATAGATAAGGGCGAGAAGCTTCCTATAGATGTTGAAGATGCAGTTATATATTATGTGGGACCAACTCCTGCAAAACCTGGAAATGCATTAGGCTCAGCAGGTCCAACTACTAGCTATAGAATGGATGCTTATGCACCTCAGCTTTTAGAAAAGGGTTTAAAAGGAATGATAGGTAAAGGACTCAGATCACAAGAAGTTGTAGACTCCATGATTAAAAATGGTGCTGTGTATTTTGCAGCCATTGGTGGAGCAGGAGCTCTAATAGGTAAATGTGTAAAAAAAGCAGAAATAGTAACCTATGAAGATTTAGGATCTGAGGCTATAAGACGACTAGAAGTAGAGGATTTACCTATAGTTGTAATAATAGATAGTGAAGGTAACAATTTATATGAACAAGGACAAAACGCTTATTTAGAAAGTATAAAATAAATATAACTGAAGTTAGTGTGAGGTGATACCATGGAAATAAATAAACCATCCAAAGCTGGAACAATGGAATCTAACGATATATATGTAATGCTAATGCCAAACCCTAAGGGCGGTATTGAAATAAATCTTCAAAGTATCGTTATGAAACAGTTTGGAGAAGAAATACAAAGAGTAATAATAGAAGAATTTAAAGAACTTGGAGTAAAGAATGTTATAGTAACTGCACAAGACAAAGGTGCATTAAACTATACAATAAAAGCAAGAATAGAAACTGCCACAAAAAGAGCGCAGGGACATGAAATTAAATAACAAATTAAAGATGCGACGGATATTTTGTGTCAGACAAGGAGGCAGGTTCCGTTGATAGTTATACTATCATCGGATTCTGCCGACGAAGTATGACGCAAAATAGACTAGCATACTAATTTGTTATTTATTTGAATGTTACTATGTAAGAGGTGATTAATATGAAAAGGTTAAGAAGAACAATGCTTTTTATGCCTGGAAATAATCCGGGAATGCTTCAAAATGCAGGGATTTTAGGTGCAGACTCAATTATATTAGATTTAGAGGATGCTGTAAGTCTAACAGAGAAGGATAGCGCTAGGATTTTGGTTAGAGAAGCAATGAAAATTGTAGATTATAGTAATTTAGAACTTGTAGTAAGGGTAAATCCATTTACTACTGAGTATGCAAAAGAAGATATTGATGTAATTGCAAGAGTGAAACCTGATGCACTTATGATTCCAAAGGCTACAGAAGAGGAACTTATAGCTATAGGTGAAATGCTTATGAAAATTGAAGAGGAAGAAGGCTTTGATGCGGGAAGTATAAAATTAATTCCTATAGTTGAAACAGCTTATGGACTTGAAAATGTTTATAGCATCATAAAATCCTCGGATAGAGTAGTAGCTGTGTTACTTGGAGGAGAAGACTTAACTTCAGATTTAGGAATTGTGAGAACAAAAGAAGGCGAAGAGGTCTTCTATGCAAGAAATAGAGTAGCCACTGCTTGTAGAGCTATGAAGGTTGATTCTATAGATACACCATTTACAGATACTAATGATTTTGAAGGTTTAGAAAAAGACACTAGGAAAGCTAAAAGCTTAGGTCTTACAGGGAAAGCTGCAATAAATCCAAGACAAGTTGAGACAATTCACTCTGTATATGCACCAACAACAGATGAAATAAAATATGCAATGAGAGTTCTTGAGTCTATGGAAGAGGCTGAAAGTGAAGGAAAAGGAGTATTCTCCTTAGATGGTAAGATGATAGATGCACCAGTTATAAATAGAGCTAAAAACACAGTAGAACTTGCAAAGATTTTAGGTCTTGCATAATAGTTTAAAAATTGTTAAAAGTGCTACTTTAGTGGATTAGTTAATTGAGGTGATATTAATGAAAAATATATTAGGAAAAGAAATACCTGAATACATAGAAGGCTATGGCACGGTGACTCCTTTTGAAGGTGCATTTAAGCATAATGGCGTGAAAGTAAAAAGGGAAGTAAAAGTAAATTCAATAACTCCTACAGATAAAAAAGTTTTACAAAGCATAGATGAAGTTTTAGATAAGGTAGAACTTAAAGATGGGATGACCGTTTCTTTTCATCATCATTTAAGAAACGGAGACTATGTATTAAATTTAGTTCTAGATGTTATTGCAAGTAGAGGTATAAAAAACATTACTGTTGCAATAAGTTCTATTTTCCCAAATCATGCACCAATTATTCAACATATAAAAAATGGTGTAGTTACTAAAATATATACAAATTATATGTCAGGTCCTGTTGCACAAGAAATTTCAAGTGGAATATTAAAAACACCAGTGATAATGCATACACATGGTGGACGCGCTAGGGCAATAGAAAGTGGAGACTTACATATAGATGTAGCTTTCATTGCAGCGCCTACAGCAGATACGTATGGTAATATTAATGGCTTATATGGTAAATCAGCATGTGGAGCGCTAGGTTATGCAGTATCAGATGCCGAGTGTGCAGACAGGGTGGTAGCGATAACTGATAATTTAGTTCCATACCCAACTTGCCCAATAGAAATTAGCCAGATATATGTAGATTATGTTGTAAAGGTTGATTCCATTGGTGACCCTGCTGGAATAGTATCAGGAACTACACAAATTACTAAGGACCCGGTAGGACTTAAAATTGCTAAAATGGCATCTGATGTTATGGTGGCAACAGGTCTTGTTAAAGATGAGATGTCCTTCCAAACAGGTGCAGGCGGAATTGCTCTAGCTGTAGCTGCAGAACTTAGAATTTACATGAAAGCAAAGGATATAAAAGGAAGTTTTGCGTCAGGTGGAATAACTGGATATATTGTAGATATGTTTAAAGAGGGACTGTTCAGAAGTTTATTTGATGTACAGTGCTTTGATTTACAGGCAGTACAGTCTTATGTAAGTACTCATAAACATCAAAGAATGTCTGCTTCAATGTATGGAAACCCGGATAACAAAGGTGCAGTTGTAAACAATCTGGACATAGTTATCTTAGGTGCTACTGAAATAGATACTAATTTTAATGTTAATGTAACTACCGGATCAGATGGTGCTATTATGGGTGGCTCAGGAGGCCATAGTGATACAGCAGCGGGAGCTAAGCTTACGATAATTGTTACGCAACTTACGAAAGCAAGACTTCCGATTATAGTGGATAAAGTAACTACTATAACAACTCCAGGAGAGAGCATTGATGTTATTGTAACAGAAAGAGGGATAGCGGTTAATCCAAGAAGAACCGATATAATCGAAAAATTAAAGAATACAAATCTTCCTATAATGACTATTGATGAGCTTAAAGAAATAGCTGAAAATATGACAGGCAAACCAAAGGCAATTGAGCTTTCAGATGATATAGTTGCAGTTATAGAATATAGAGATGGTTCTGTAATTGATGTTGTTAGAAGACCCTTATAAAACTATTACAAAAACTTATAAGGTATAGGATAAAGCTGAAAATAATAATTTTCAGCTTTATTTTATTTGCATTATTATGATAGAAAAATATATAATATAGTTATAAGTAAATTAGCGTGAGGAGGATTCCTATGTATGAACTAAACGTTGAAAGAATTAATTTAAAAGATGAGGATAGAGTTAAAGAAGTAAAGGATTTTCTACAAACATTCCAGCTAGAACTTGATGATAACGTAGATTATACTATAGTTATTAGAAAAAATGATGAAATTAAAGCCACTTGTTCAAAGGCTAAAAACGTATTTAAATGTTTCGCAGTATCAGATGATTTAAGAGGCGAAGGTGTGTCTGCTATGCTTATGGGAGCAGTATCGAATAGGCTTTTTGAGGAGAGCATTTATCATAGCTTTATATTTACTAAGGTAGGAAACATAGATATATTCTCGTCTCTTGGTTACAAACTCATACAGGAAATAGAAAATGTAGCTCTCCTTGAGAGTGGAGTATATGATATAA
>JANZQE010000231.1:0-3499 GCA_038040705.1 Clostridium sp.
GTGTATTTATGTTATAAATAATTATTTAGATTGTTAAGATAAACACATACTATTTATATGAATTTAATTATTTAATTGGGAGACAATATTATAATAGAAGAATAAATATTATCTTTAGGAGGGAACATATGAATAATATAGATAAATTGGTAAAAGACTTTAAATATAAACAAAAAAAACATAAGAGAAACTCCGTTAAAGGTGTAGCAGTTTTTGCGGGGCTTGGTGTTGTACTTGTTGGAGCAGGTGTGGCTTTATTGTATCAAAAGTGTTGTAGTGAAATAAGACATATTATCGTTAAGAATGAAAAAGACTTTGATGAAGATTGTGCTATTGATGAAGATATTGATAGTGATATTTATGATGATATTAATGAAGAAATAGATAATAGTAGAAATGAAATTAAGCAGACCTTAAAAAATGGGAATAATAAACCTATAGGTGATGTGGGTAGCGCAATGGAAGAGGCACTTGAGGATTTGGAAACTGATAAGCAAGATTAAATTTCATAAACATTTATAGGGGTATAAAAGCACATCCGTGATAATTTAAATATCATGGATGTATTTTTGTTTTTACACTGTTATAATAAAATAAAGATTGGTATATAAAAATAAAGAATTAACAGGGGGAAATGTTATGAAGAAGGTATTTGCACCTGGTTGTGCCTTAATGATTTACAAACCAGAACTAGGTAGAAAAGTGATGGGATTCTTAAATAACGATTTAGGGAATATAGATGAACATCTAATTTGTTGTAGGCATAATCCAAATTTAGATAATGGTACGCAAATAATAAATACTTGTGCTGGTTGTGATAGACGTTATAGAGAACTTTACGCGGGAATAACAACAATTTCACTTTGGGAGGTATTAGCGAAGAGCACAACATTTCCGTTCCCAAATTATAAGGGATGCAAAATGGCTATATTGGATGCTTGCCCTACTCGAAATGAGGAAAGAGTACAGAGTGCAGTAAGAGTGTTATTAGAAAGAATGAATATAATTGTGATAGAACCAGAAAAAACAAGAACTGAAGGTACTTGCTGTGGAGATAGTTTTTATGGTGCTCTTCCTGTGGCTCAAGTTAAAGAGCAAATGAAAAAACGTGCTAATGAGATGCCCGCTGATAATGTGGTTGTTTATTGTGTCTCTTGCTCAAAATCAATGTACATAGGGGGCAAAAAACCAAGGTATTTAGTAGACCTATTATTTGGAGAGGATACAATTGTAGATAGCTTTGAACCTGATGATTGGCATGGTCAGCTTGATAAGTTTATAAATGAACATTAAAAATAGCAATGAGCCGGTTAAGGATTATTAAGATCACATTAACCGGCTATTTTATTGTTATTTTTTAAGTTCTCTATGCCATATAAAAAACATAACGAAAGTATAAGCATATTGAACAACAAATTGTATTATTTCTGGTTTTGAGTACCAACCAATTAAAACGTAAAGAGGAAGTCCTATTATACCTTCTTTATGGTAGAAAATAGTGTTTGAAAGATCGAAGGCTTTAACTAATAAAGGGCTTGAACTTGAAACAATGTTTAAAGATTGTAGCGCAGACAATCCTTCATGGATGCCGTAACCTAGTAAAAATCCAGCTTGTAGAATTAAGTATGCCAAAGTTATATTAAATAATATCTTTAAGTTTATCTTAACTAGAGAAAAATAAATTAATATGCAAAAAACTAATGCTAAAATGACACCTGAAAATATTGATGATAACATATATTTGCCAGCAAAAAGAAATATTGCAATTTCTGCACCCTCACGTACAACCATAACAAAGGTTATACTAAAAATGCCTATAGCTGAAAGATTCGTTTTTACTTGATTTTGAACTTCAGTAACCATATTTCTTCCATGGCGTATCATCCAATAGATAAAAGTGGTTATTAATATCAGCGCCACGATACTTGCTGAGCTTTCCCATACCTTAGCTAATTCTTCTGTTTTACCAATAGATCTTGATATAAGGAATAAAATTCCTCCGATTCCTATTGAAGCTAAAATTCCTAGTGTAGCTCCTGAAAAAGCATTTTTTCTAAAAGTAGTATTGCCACTCTTTTTCAAATATTGAAGTATAATTACAACAATTAAGAAAGCTTCAAGGCCCTCTCTAAAACCCATAATTAATCCCGGTAAAAAATTTTCCATAAATATAACATCCTTTCGAAAATATGATATTGATTCTTATTATCAACTACATTATATGATGCAGTTATATTTTTGTCAATCTATAGTTTTATTCTCATGTCATTTTTCACTCTATATTAATGATTGTAATAGAATGAGCATCGTATTCAATTAATCCGTCCTTCCTCATTTTATTTAATTCACGAGAAAGAGAAGGCCTTTGAATTCCGAATTTTTCTGCAAGTTCTTTTTTTGTGTATTTTAATTTAATTGTGTTACTGCTTTGGGAGAAACTTTCATATATTAAAAAATCAATGATGCATTGCCTTATTGTTTTCATAGATAATGATTTGATTTTATCTGTTAATATTAAAGTTTTATCTGATATTGATTGGAGAAAATTATTAAGGAAAACTACATTAGTTTGGCAAAGTTTTACAATTAATTCTTTCCTAATATGAAGTATTATGGTATCAGTTTTCGCTATAACCGTCATAGGATAAATATTTTTATGTGAAAAAAGCAAATTTTCACCTAAAACATCGCAAGCATTGAAATCGCTAATAGTTAATGCATTGCCTTTTGAATCACTATCTTGAACTAATATAGTTCCTTTTAGAATTATGTCAAATCGTGTGCATTTTTCATTCTGAAAATATATGACCGCGTTTTTTTTATAGTTTTTTATTTCATATAAGTCTTTGGTTAACAAATGATTTAAATCTTCGAAAGAAAGATCTTTAAATAAATCAATGCTTTTAAGTAGTGGTAAATAGGTTTGCATATATTAATTATCCCCTTTTAAAAAATTAGTAACCATGGTAACTGAATTATTTTCTAGATTCAATTATAATACTGGTAGAGGTATTTTGAAAGGGGAAATTAAAATGATAGAAAAAAATTATAAATTCAACAAATCTAGTGAAAAAAATGTTGCAAAAGTTATCGATGATGATAATTTACTTTTAATGCATATGACACTGACTAAAGGAACGGGGCTTGCGGAACACTTTTCTAATTCTAATGTGTATATGGTTATAGTAAAAGGCGTGTTGACTATAAAACTAGGCGAACAAGAAGAAAAAGAATATCAACAGGGGAATATTGTTAATATACCCTATAATATAAAAATGAATATAAATAATTTTAATGAAGAAATTCTTGAGTTTTTCGTAATTAAAGCACCTAATCCTAAAAATTATGTAACCATCTAACATGGATATAAAAGTTAATATGTTAGTATAATTTTAAATACCCGGTAGGGGTATAAATAATAATAAGATATTGACTAGTTATTGACACATAGTACAACAATACCTTAAAGGAATATATTGAAAAGAGGTGAATCTTATTA
>JANZQE010000232.1:0-3493 GCA_038040705.1 Clostridium sp.
AATATATTGTAACCAAAAGCCCAAAATAGATTTTGTTTTATATTTGTTATAGTTTTCTTACTTAACTGTAGTGCTGTAGGTACATCCATTAAATCGCTTCTCATTAGCACTATATCTGCAGATTCCATTGCAACATCAGTACCGGATCCGATAGCTATACCAATATCAGCCTGAGCAAGTGCTGGAGCATCGTTAATTCCGTCCCCAACCATGGCAACTTTTTTACCCTCTGCTTGAAGCTTTTTAACTTCATTTGCTTTATCCTCAGGCAGAACTTCTGCTAGTATTCTATCAATACCAACTTGCGCCGCAATAGCTGCTGCAGTCCTCTTGTTATCACCAGTTATCATTGCAACTTCTATGCCCATAGCATGAAGTTTTTCTATAGCTTTTTTACTGTTTTCTTTAACAGTGTCTGCAACTGCAATGATTCCACTTATTTTATTTTCTATAGCGATATACATTGGAGTCTTTCCTTCTTCAGCAAGTTTGTTTGAAACCTCTTCTAATTTCTCTAAGGAAATTTTACTTTCTATCATAAGTTTTCTATTCCCTAGTATAATTTTATTACCATCTATACTAACTTCTATTCCGTACCCAGGAATAGCTTTAAAGCTTTCTACCTTCTTAAATTCTAAAGATTTTTCTTCTGCTCCTTTAACTATAGCCTCACCTAATGGGTGTTCAGATCCTTTTTCAGCAGAAGCTGCTATTTGAAGCAAATAATCCTGGTCAATACCCTCTACAGTAACTATATCAGTTACCTTTGGTTTTCCTTCAGTAAGTGTTCCTGTCTTATCAAATACTATAGTCTGAATCTTATGCGCAGTTTCTAACGCTACACCACTTTTTATAAGTACGCCGTTTTCAGCACCTTTTCCTGTTCCCACCATTATTGCTGTAGGTGTTGCCAGACCAAGAGCACAAGGACATGCTATTACAAGCACTGAAATGAATATCGTTATTGAAAAAGCTACCGATTGACCTGTTAAAAACCAAGCTAATGATGAGATTATAGCAAGCACTATAACCACAGGTACAAAATAACCAGATATAACATCTGCCATTTTTGCTATAGGTGCTTTTGATCCTTGGGCATTTTCCACTAAGGTTATTATTTGTGCAAGGGCCGTATCTTTACCAACTTTAGTTGCTTTAAACTTAATAGATCCATTTTTATTTATACTTGCGCCAATTATTTTATGTCCAATACTTTTTTCCACTGGCATACTCTCACCAGTAAGCATTGATTCATCTACTGATGTAGTTCCCTCTACCACTTCTCCATCTACAGGCATTTTCGCCCCTGGTTTAACAACTACTATATCTCCAACTTCCACTTCCTCAATAGAAATCTCAACTTCTTTATTATCCCTTATTATTATTGCAGTTTTTGGAGCAAGACCCATAAGCTTTTTAATTGCTTCAGAAGTTTTTCCTTTAGTCACTGTTTCCAAATATTTACCAAGTGTTATAAGTGTAAGTATTACACCTGCTGATTCGAAATACATTTCATAACCTGTTTTACCTGCAATTATTTCTACTACTGCAAATAGACTATACAGAAATGCAGCTGATGTTCCAATTGCTATTAATGAATCCATATTGGGACTTAATCTAAATAATGATTTAAATCCAACTATAAAATATTTTTTACCTGTATACATTATTGGTAGAACAAGTGCTAATTGTAGAATAGCAAACCCCTTAGGATGCATCATTGGATTAATGGCTTCAGGCAACATAATAAACATAGGTATCATGGCAACTAGTAACAATGGGGCTCCAAAAATTGCAGATATTAAAAATCTATTCCATAGACTCTTTATCTCTTTTTCTTTTTTAACTTTATCTTCATCTACATTGCTTTCATCCTCTAGAGCCTTATATCCCGCTTTACCTATTGCCTTTTTTATATCCACTATACTTACTAATGAAGGTTCAAAGGAAACAGTTAATTTTTCAGTGGCAAAGTTCACATTGGATTCAATTACTCCATCTAGTTTTCTAGTTGTTCTTTCTATAGTCTTTGCACACGCCGAACAAGTCATTCCCTCTATCTTTAAGGTTTTGTTAGTTGTTTGTACTTCTATTTTATACCCAGCTTTTTTAACAGCACTTTGTATATCCTCTAATTTTATCTTTGACTCATCATATTTTATATTTATTTTTTCTGTAGCAAAATTTACGTTTGCCTCCTCAACGCCTGGTAATTTTTTTGAAACTCTTTCAATGGTTTTTGCACAAGAAGCACAGGTCATCCCTTCAATTTTAAGTATTTTATTTCCCATATTACGTCCCTCCTAATATTATTTATTGCCAATTAATTTAGCAAGTAGATCAATTATTTCATCAACTTTACCTTCACCCGTATTATTCACAAATGCATCTTTTACGCAATGGTTAAGATGCTGTTTCAAAATTAACATATTCGCTTTTTTAAGTAGCGATTGCGCCGCAATTATTTGGTTTGATACATCTATGCAATACCGTCCTTCATCCATCATTTTTATTATTCCCTCAATTTGTCCTTTTGATGTCTTAAGGGATTTAATTACTAGCTCTTGGTCCTTATTCATTGGAAACTCTCCTTTCTACATCGCTCGCAAAAGAACTATTTTGATCTATTTAAGTCCCATCCCGGTAGGGGGGAGTCTACGTTTTAAAAAAAACTAATTGCTAATATCTTTTTTTCTATAATTATATTGTATCATATTTTTGTGTAGATTTTATGAAGAATTTAATTTTTTATACTAAGGTATTCAATTCATCCGACAATTCTGCTTGTCTTTGTGCTGACCTCGCAACTACATGAATTGCGATTGTTGTTTGAAAGTTCAATAGAATTTAAAGCTTTAGATAATTTTCCAATTTCATCTTTTGAATATTAAATTATTACTCTTATTTGCATCTTCAGCTTCTTGTAAATTTGATTTAATCATTTCATTAATACTATCAAAGGTTTTTTGTCTTGCCTTTGTTACCATCGTAAAAGCTATCTGTGCTTCATCGTATTTATTCGAATTTATTAATTCTATAAAAACTTTACGTTCCATCATATATTGTTCGTGAAACTTTATGAATTTTGTTAATAAGTCTTTTTCTGTACCTGTTGCATTAGTATTTTTATTTTTTAGTTTATTTAACTATTCAATGTAGCACCCCTATATGTTATAATAAATTCTGATAAAATATTTTTTGATTGAAGGTGTTTATGAAGAATTTACCCTTATTAAAATATTTCACTTTCTATAGTTTAATTGCATTTATATTTACCGGAATCTCACTTTTACTATTTATTAATAATCATATGATAAATAGTCAAATTAATTCTATGGAGTATGTTACACATCTAGCGCTTGACTATATAGTAGCACCTGAGCTTTCTATAAGTGATTATAAGACAACTTTATCAAAAGAAAAATTTTATGTTTTAGAAATGAAGCTTAAGCACATTACTGAAAGTGAAAATATATTAAGCACAAAAATATGG
>JANZQE010000233.1:0-3682 GCA_038040705.1 Clostridium sp.
GAATAAGAGTAATAATCACCCCCGTCAGTTCAACGAGGGTAACTACTACATTAATTTAATCGGTACTAGTCTGTGAATAACACAAAGTTGTTAGCCGCTTGAGTCACTAAACATCTTTCAGATAAGAAGTGAACTTCCATAGCATCTAAATCAGAAGTAGCAGCGCCACCTACAGATCCAGTGATCCAGTTTTTCATTCTTCTATCATCAGCTTGAGAAGCTCTATATCTTACATGTAAGAAAGGTCTTCTGATGTTAGTTCCTAATATTTGATCGTAAACTGTAGAAGTTCCAGCAGGTACTAATACTCCTTCGATACCAGCATCAGCAACACCACCACGAGTAGAAGCGTCGTTTAAGTATTTCCAGTCAGTTTTGTAGAAGTCATAAGAACCTCTTCTGAAACCAGAGAAACCTAAGTTCAATGCCATTTCTTCAGAATTTTCAAATACACCATAAGAACTACCTCCTTGGTATATACCAGTTCCACCTTGTTGACCAACAGTAGCTAACATATCATCAAAATCTAAAGAAGTTTCTCTATTTAAGAATAACATGTTTTCTTCGATAGCTCCTTGAGTATCCAAGTTTTTAAGAATTGAATCAAACTGAGCTAAACCAGTTGCTGCAGTAAAGTCTACTAATACATTTCCACGGCTTTTAACAGCAGCGAAAAGACCTTCAGTACCTTTAGCAGTTGTAGTTGAAGTTCCAGATTTTAATTCACCTTCTACCATAGACATTTCTAAGTAGTCTTCAAAACGTAATCTTGTCTCAGATTCAGCTTTTAAGTACCATAAGAAACCTCCTTGACCAGACTCAGTAGCTACTTCAACCCATCCAATCTGAGCAGTGTCAGATCCGTTGATTGCATACTTGTCTTTGATGATAATAGGAGAGTTAGAATACTGAGTAAAAGAAGGCGTTACAGAAACTCTGTTAGCATCTCCAGTTCCTTTTCCGTATTCAGATCCATATACAAAGATCTTAAGTGCTGGTCCACCAGTCACTAAATCTATTTCAGCAGCTCCAGCTCCAGTTCCATCTAATGCTTCTTGAGAATAAGGAGCAACAGTTAATACACCAGCGCCTAAAGCACTTCCAGTAGTAGCTCCAGAAGCAACAACGTAACAGTTTAATTCTGCTCCAGTTGCTGGATTCATCACTACAATAGTAGAACCAGGAGATACAACATTTTGAATAAGAGTTGCACCAGCTCCACCAACAGGTATAGTTAAAGTAGAAACTTTTGCTCCTACAGCACCTGCATTAGTTGCTATTACATTCTCATAAGAGATGTGTAATCTATTTTGCTCAGACCATACTACTTGATCAGAAGTCATTGGCATTTCAGCTCCTACCATTCTTAAGAAACCACCTAAGGTTCTATTTCCATAACGCTCTACTTCAGCTTCATAGATTTCAGGTAAGTACTGTTGTGCGAAATCATTCGTCCCATCAGTAAAGTTTAAATAATTGCCCTCTAAGGCTTGTTTTTTTGGCGTTGGGATTAAACTCCCGAACGCTGGACTTACATTTGCCATAATTTTTAATTTTTTTAGTTAAATTTTTTTGTTTTAATTCTAAGTTTAGAGTTATCGTAGCCACTAATCGACTTGACTTTTATTCCATTTACAAACTCACCTGTCCCAGTTTGCCTAGGCTCTGTGCTTGGATTTTTAGATTTACTAATTATTTCTTTAGTAGCATCTGTTTTACCTTGTTCATAAAAATGATTAATAATCTTGTCAGCATTAGAAGCTAAATAAATAGCTTTGTGATAACCTTTAGTATCCTTTATATTACCACTGTCGTCAAGAAACTTTCCTACGAAGTTATTAATACTGGATTGGTTTTCTGCAACTTTCGACGGATCTTGTAAACCATATCTAAACTTCTTTTCACCTACATTGAAGTCAAAACCTTTGAACTCCTTTGTAAAATAATCGTTTGTTTTTGATTTAAAATCTGTGTGCTGTTGCTCAGCTACTTTTTGATCCTCTTGGTATCGGTTGAAAAACTCTGTTGCTTTTTGTTGTTCTTGAGTAGCGCCGGGTCTCAACTTGATCTCGTCGTAATATTTACTCTTAGTGTTCTCCAAAAAGCCTTTTGCTTTTGCAACTTCTTCTTTAAACGCAATTTTCTTTTTGCGTATATCTCTTTCCTCATCTAGATCCTCGTCGTAATCATAATCTTCTAAAAGAAGACTTACGTCATCAGATTCTAAATATGGTTTTGTTTTTTTATAATATTCTTTTAACAATGCTTTATCATCGATGTTAGAATAGTCAGCGTTTAATCTAACATAATCTTCCACGGTACCGCCAGTATCCTCCATAAAGCTAACAAGCTTTTCAATGTTTTCCGGCAACACTCTTTGATCAACTACTGGTTGAACCTGTTGTTCAATAATTGGTTCAGCATCATCTTCACTTTCTTCAATAACCTCAATCAAACCATCTTGAGCTTGTTCTTCTGTTTTAGTTTCGCCAACTATAACAACTTCTTCTTGAGCTTCTGATTCTTCTTTTACTTCAGGTATTATTACCTTAGCTGTATCTTCGGTTATATTTTCTTTAACCTCGTCTATATTAACCTTTATGGGCTCATTAGATTGGTTGCCTAATTTTTTAGGGCTTTTTTTCTTGGATTTAATTTTAAAATCCCCTTCTTGTTTTACTTCTGACATAATATAATATAATTAAATAATTGTTTGTAATCTTACCTAGGCCCGAACTGTTCTAATCCAAACCCGCCTAATACATCATTTCCTGATGATTCAAAGTTCTTAGGTAAACCATCTGTCTGTCTTTGATTTATTAATTCAGATTGTTGAGTACCTTGCATTTTAATTCTTTTATCTTTTCTATCTTCTATTTCTTGCTCTTTTGCTTGCAAAGCTCCCATTTGGGCTTGAGCTAACTGTACGTTGTATTGAAATTCTTCAGCCATCAACTATCTTTTTATTTGAGCTTCTGTTTGCATTCTTTGTATTTCAAACTGAGACTTAGCTTGTTCGATGCTAACTTTTTCAGCAGTCAATGCTTGTTGCTTTTGAACTTCATACATAGCAGCTTTTTCAGCAGACTCTGCATTTGCTTGAGCTTGAGCTTGTATATTTCTTTGTTGTTGTTCTTGCTCTCTTTTAATCTTTTGAGTTTGCCTAAGCTTTAAGAATTGATTAGCTAATTTTATATTTTTAATTTGTCTAATATCAATAGCATCAGATAATTGAATAGCTTGCGTTTGTAAAGCAACTTGTATATTTTGTTCTAATAAAGCTTTTTCTTCTTCTTCTGGTTCTAATTCTAAATAAATACCAAAGTCATGCAACTGTAAATTCATTAACTCTTCTAGAGTTTTTGTATTGAATGTACTTATAGCATTGGTTAAAGCGTTTTCAGTTAAAGGATTTTCAATAACATCAGCAACTTTTAAACTAATATTTTCACAAGTTCTAACAGTTAAGTATAATAAAGAGTCTAATACATGTTTGGTTGCAATGTTAGAAGCGTTAGCTGCCATTTTTTGTAAACCTACCAATGCATCTTTGCTTGGAGCGCTACCGTCTCTTGCTTCGTTTAACCCGGTTACGTCTCTTATCATTTGTAGATAATATTGATACGTACCTATTAAACTTTGTATTTTTGCTTGACCGCTTGAAGATGATAATTCTTGTACT
>JANZQE010000234.1:0-2600 GCA_038040705.1 Clostridium sp.
GCAGTAATTCCTGTAGCAGCTATTTGTGGTGTGGATCCCTTTGAACTGGCTAAGAAAAACATTAAGCCAGTTGTCATAGGTTTAGTGGTTACTACTATTGTAGCTATTTTCATTATGTAGTTTAAGCTAAAAATAAATACAATAAAAACGGCTCGTGAATTGAGCCGTTTTTATTGTATTTAGGCCTTAAACTGAATTCTCTTGCTATCAGTTACTGGATATCAACCTTATATTCTTTTCCACTGCCCTTTACAACAAAGTTAAAATATAATTTATTTAGTTATGGCTTTCTTTTTTTAGTTACCTGAAAAGTAAGTTTATTTTATAGCATTTGAAATTTCAGTAAATATTATAGCAAGTCCTGCTGCACCTGCATCTGGATAGCCTAAACTTCTCTCTCCAACTGCTCCTGCACGACCCATACGAGCCACAATTTTTTCAGTGCTTTTAGCTCCTTCAATTGCTGCTTTAGCTCCTCTTGCAAAAGCTTCTTTGAAAGTGATATTTTCTTTTGCACTTTTCATCAAAGAATCGGCACATGGAATTAATGCATCTATTAAAGTCTTATCTCCAACTACAGCTCCTCTTCCAAAAGAACGTTCTCCTACAACTTGAATACCTTTAGCAGCAGACTTCATCATTTCTGCAAAGTCTAAAACTGTTAATTCAGTTTTTGCTCCAACCTGTTTACCTGCTGCTCTAAATGCTGATCCCCATATTGGACCTGATGCTCCACCGCAATATTCCATTATTACCAAAGAACATGCATTTAAAAATTCTCCTATACTCAAATGTTCTTCAGAAAGAATTTCTTTCCATTCTCTCTTTAATTGTTTAAATCCTTTTGCTATACTCATACCAAAATCACCATCTCCGGCCTTGGAATCTAATTCGCAAAATGGAACTTCATTGTCAATAATAACTTCACTCATTTTATCAATAATATAAATCATATTATTAAAACTTACTTTTTCATTATTAAGCTTTGCAAAACTTTCATCTGTCTCTACTTTAAATGATACCGACTCTTCATCGCCCCTAAAAGTGTCTAAGCTTACATATTTAACTTGCTCAACTGGACCTGTTACCTTAAATGCTGGAGTATCACTTTCTTTTGATAATAGCTCTTTTAGCTGAGCATCTAATTTCATAATTGATACAGAAGCACCTTGCATATCTATACTTGTCATATAATCCCCTACAAAAATTCTATTTATTTTAACATTTTTCTTAACTAATTTACCGACAACCGAATTGTTAAATAAGTATAATTCTTGTAGTGGTGTGCCTCCAAACCCATTTATTAATAATGCAACTTCTTCATTATTTGTACCATCTATTTTCATATCTTTTAAGATAGAATCTACAACTTTTTCTGCAAGTTCATCTGCGGGCGCCATTTTTTCTCTCTTAATTCCTGGTTCACCATGAATTCCAACTCCAAATTCCATTTCATCTTCTGCGAGTTTAAAAGTTGGAGTTCCTTTAGCTGGTACAGTGCAGGATGTAAATGCAAATCCTAGGCTTCTAACATTTTCAATAGCGTTTTGTGCAACTAACTTAACTTCTTCTAGTGATAATCCAAGTTCTGCTGCCGCACCTGCTACTTTATGTACTAGCACCGTTCCAGCAACTCCACGACGCCCTACAGTATATAAACTGTCTTTAACTGCAATATCATCATCTACTTTAACATAATCAACTTTAATACCCTCTTCAATTGCTAAATCAGCTGCATTCTTAAAGTTCATCATATCTCCACTATAATTTTTAATAATTAATAATGTTCCTTTATCACTAGCAGTAGCTTTAATTGCTTGATATACTTGAATTTGAGATGGAGAAGCAAATACATCTCCACATACCGCCGCATCTAACATTCCCTTGCCTATAAATCCAGCATGAGCTGGCTCATGTCCACTTCCCCCTCCGCTTATTAGACTTACTTTATTTTTATTAATATTTTTTTTCTTTATTACTTTATATTTTCTAACAAACTCTAATTCTGGGTGTGCCAAAACTATACCATTGCACATTTCCATTACTACAGTTTCTGGATTGTTAATTAATTTTTTCATTATTTACCTCTCTTTTCTTTATAATCTCTACCTATTTTATCTGCAGTTATAATTGATGCAGCTACTGCTTCAACAGTTATTGGGAATGGCATAGCATGAATCGATTCTTCTGGAATACATGCCTTTTCAGCTACAGCCATAAGTTCTTCATTTGTAATACTGTCTACTCCTATATCTGATAAACAAACTGGTAATCCAATTTCTAAACAGAACTCTAAAACTTCATTTAATTCTTCTGTAGGTGAATTTTCGAGTACTAGCTGAACAATTGTACCGAATGCGACTTTTTCACCATGAAAGTATTTATGAGTTCCTGCTAATATAGTTAATCCATCATGAATTGCATGGGCTCCACCAAGCCCTGCACTTTCAAACCCAAGCCCTGATAAGAGAATATTTGTTTCTATAATATTTTCTAGTGCCTGTGTTACAAAATTACAATCTGAAGCTGCTTTTGCTTTTACTCCATCTTTTATAAGCGTTTCATAACATAGCTTAGCAAGTGCTAGTGCAGTATTTGTT
>JANZQE010000235.1:0-14437 GCA_038040705.1 Clostridium sp.
ATTTTGATATAACCTTTTGAATATCCTTAAGAAAAAGTTTTTCCTCCACGTCACAAAAGGAAATCGCAACTCCACCAAGACCCGCTCTGCCGGTTCTTCCTATTCTATGAACATATGTCTCTGGTATATTGGGTAAATCAAAATTAATTACATGAGATAATTCCTCAACATCTATACCTCTTGCTGCTATATCTGTTGCAACTAGTACTCTTGTTATTCCATTCTTAAAATTATTTAAGGCGAGTTGCCTTGCACTTTGTGATTTATTTCCATGAATAGCTTGAGCCTCTATTCCTGAATTGTTAAGGTCTTTAGTGATTTTATTTGCACCATGTTTTGTTCTTGAGAACACCAAAGCGGAAACTATAGACTTATCTTTTAACAAATGAATAAGTAACGGTTTTTTATCCTTTTTATCCACAAAATATACTGATTGTTCAATAAGCTCAATAGTAGAAGAAACAGGTGTAACTGCAACCTTTACTGGGTCTATAAGAATAGAATCCACTAGTTTTGAAATTTCATTTGGCATAGTTGCTGAAAATAGCATAGTCTGTCTTATTTTAGGTAATTGCGCTATGATCTTTTTCACATCACGTAAAAATCCCATATCAAGCATACGATCAGCCTCATCAAGTACAAACATTTCCACATGGTGTATGTTAATAAATTTTTGTTGCATTAAATCAAGTAATCTTCCTGTGGTTGCAATTAAAATATCTACCCCACCTTTTAGTGCATCAGTCTGACGCTTTTGTGATACCCCTCCAAAAATAACGGTGCTAGTAAGATTCATATGTGCACCATATGCATCAAAGCTTTCTCCAATTTGAATTGCTAGTTCCCTAGTAGGCGCTAGAATTAGTGCCTTTATATTTTTTGGTCCCTTTATAACCTTTTGTTTTCCACAAAGAATTTGAAGAATTGGAATAGCAAATGCTGCAGTCTTTCCAGTACCCGTTTGAGCACAGCCTAAAAAATCTTTTCCATTTAATATACTAGGAATTGCAGCTTCTTGTATTGGAGTAGCTTCTAAATAACCTTCAGTTACCAAAGCCTTTTTTATTGGAGTAATAAGATTTAAATTTTCGAATAACATTTTTTTCTCCTTTGTTAGTGGCTGTCTTTAACTTTAAATGTCGCAAATCACTCATATCCTGTTATGAATTTTCTTGAAAATTGGAAACTACAACTTTCTTACATGATTATATTGCATCTAAGAAACCACCCTTTATTAGTGATATGAGCATATTTAGGCTGATTAATTTTCATTTAGCTAAGGCTTTATAGATCACTTATTTATAAATAAATATGTTTCACTTATATCAACTTCAATTTTTATATTTTAAATGTTCATTGTACTCATATTTTTTAATTATAACATATTCAAGCCTTTCTTGCTATTTATCTATTATAATGCCTGTTATGTGAATATAAATTTAAATTCACCACAAACTATATCTACTAAAAAAATATTTATATAAGGAGAGTATTTCTATGAATGAAAATTTAAATTTCCCTACTACCGTTCCGAAGCAAAAGCAAGATAAACAACCAGGTTTAGAATCTCTAATGAACCCAAAACCAATTTTTGAAGATCCTAATTGTATAGGTTCTAGCAAATTAATGAATAAAGTTGCCTTAATTACAGGTGGTGATAGTGGAATTGGAAAAGCGGTGGCTCTTGCATATGCAAGGGAAGGTGCTGATATAGCCATATTATATCTTGATGAACATGAAGATGCCGAGGAAACAAAAAAACTTATCCAAAAAAAAGGCAGAAAGTGCATTTTAATCGCAGGAGATATTGGCGAAGATACTTTTTGCAAGGATTCTATAACTAAAACAATAAAAGAACTAGGTAAAATAGATATTCTTGTTAACAATGCTGCGGAGCAACATCCTCAAAACAGTATTGAAGACATTACATCGGAGCAACTAGATAAAACCTTTAGGACTAATATTTTCTCCATGTTTTATCTCGTAAAAGCCTCATTACCCCATTTAAAGGAAGGTGCTACAATTATAAATACTTCCTCAGTTACAGCCTACAAAGGCCATGATACTTTAATTGATTACTCCTCAACTAAGGGTGCAATTGTTACCTTTACTCGATCCTTAGCTCTTTCGCTTTCAAGCAGAAAAATACGAGTTAATGCAGTAGCTCCAGGTCCTATATGGACCCCACTTATACCGTCTTCCTTCAGTGCCAGTGAAGTTGGTGAATTTGGTAAAAACACTCCTATGGGAAGACCAGGTCAACCAGTAGAACTGGCTGAAACTTATGTATTTTTAGCTTCAAGCGGTTCATCTTATATTAGTGGTGAAACTATTCACGTGAATGGTGGTTTTGTAATCAACGGATAAATTTGGTGCCACCCACGTGGCAAGTGGCATGTTTATCCACACATATATTACCCGAACATAGGAAATTATATATATTATAAATATTATTAAAAAACACTTTATTGCTAACTATTTCTAACCCCTGCTTCAATAACAATATTAATCTTTTAAAGAGGTGATCTAATGATTAAAAAAATTTTCACTTTAATATTTGTTATTAGTTTTTTTCTAAATGTCCAAATGGCAAAAACAGCCATTGCATCAAATCTTACTTTTACTGAGCAAAATACTGATATTTATAACTTAACAATGAAGAGAGATTTATTTTGCCTATTGATAGCTTATCCTGAATATATTACAAGTATTGAGGATAATAATGGGTATGTATATTTGGTTTTAAAATCCGGTAAAAAACTCATATACGATGATAAAAAAGAAAAAAAGTTCGATCAAAAATTAGTAAATCCAGATCTTCAAGATACGTTAGAACAAATTTATCCATTATCAACTGTTAAAAGTATTATGCCCTCTAATTTTGATCCTGGTCGTTCGAGATGTTATGCTTTATTATCCGAAATTTATGGTAACTCAAAACAAACGTTAGAATCCAATCTTACAGGAGTTAAAGTAGGTTATAAGAAATATCAATTTAATAAAAATAGTAATGCTTCACATTCACTACAATCTGTTATGAGTGAATTAATTCCTCTCTCAGAAAGAAATGAAAATGTAAGAAGATGTCTTCTACCTTGTAGTGGTACTTTTAATTATCGCGTGATTTCGGGAACAAAACGATTAAGTCCCCATGCTTTTGGAATTGCAATTGATCTTGCTAGTGATAAAAGAGATTACTGGAAATGGGCGTCTAAAGAGCAGGGTTCTAGCCGCTTAGCATCATATCCTAGTGAACTTGTAAAGGTTTTTGAAAAGAACGGTTTTATTTGGGGAGGTAAGTGGTCACACTTTGATATCCTCCATTTTGAGTATAGACCTGAAATCATATTAAAAGCCCTTTATTTTACTGATAGTGTAGATATAAATAAACCATGGTATGAAGGCGTATCATTAGACAATTCAAATATAAAAAACACCATAAAGAAGATAAATAAATCTATTAAGTAATAGGAGTATTATATTATGAGATTTTTCAAAACAGAAAAAAAACTTAATTGTAAATTAAGATTATTCTTATTTATTATACTTCTTTTCTCCATACAACTTAGCGCTTCTAACTACGCATATGGCGCTAATGATGATGAAAAAAAAGAAGTCACTAGTTATATCCAACAAATTTTTCAACAAAGAAATAAAGCTATACTAAGTGGTGATTTAGAGTTAATAAAATCTATTTATAACATGGACACAAAATATGGAACTTGGGCTTACGAATATGAAATAAGAAAAATGAATTATGTTAATAAATGGGCACAAAAGCAAGGGGTAAAGTTTATAGATATTACTCCAACCGTAATTATAAAAAGAATTAAAGGTAACAGTCCTAATTTCTCAATTTATCTCTTGTGTTCAACAGAATATAAATATGTATATATCAATCAGCCCGGTGTGGAAAATACTTCAAGAATTGGAACCTATCACGTTTTGCAAGCTTCTAGAGAAGATAATTCCTTCATAGTCTCTAAAGAATGGTATAAAGATCCTTTTGGAGATTCACTAAACTTAGAAAATATTAAGGCCGATTCTATAAAAGAATATATTCTATCCCAAAACGCTAGAGATTTATCTACATTAGATGAGAGAAGAATGAACGCTGTTGAATATGCTGATAAATATTGTGGCGCTGCAACTACTTCAGAATATGATTATAAGTATAATAAGAATTACAGAGACTATAACCCACAGGGTGGTGATTGTGCAAACTTTGCCTCACAAATTCTTTTTGAAGGTGGAAAATTCAGAAAAAATGCTGCTTGGAATTATGACAAAAATGGTGCAACTAAATCTTGGCTCAATGCTGACGGCTTTAAACGATATATGGTATATAGCGGTAGAGCATCCGTAATTGCTTATGGCAGTTATGACAAAGTATATAAGGCTAGTTATAAACTACTGCCAGGAGATATTGTTGCCTATGAAAAGAAAAATGACATTACTCATATTTCCATTGTGACTGGAACTGATTCAAGAGGATACTCATTAGTTAGTTGTCATAATTCAGATAGAAACAAAGTACCATGGGATCTTGGCTTTAGCAATAAAAGCATTAAATTTTGGTTAATTAGAGTTCATTATTAGAAAAATATTTATACAATTCATAAAATATGAATTTTAAAGGAGAAAAATTTCATGAAAACTGAAGAACAAATTAAATCAGAAATTTCCAGGCAGGTTATTGACAGTATAAAAACAACTTTAAATGAGGAATTAACACAGGTAGAAAAGGAATTTGAAGATACTTATAAAAACAAACTTGAACAAGAAATACAGTATACTCTAGAGCTTGCAGAGTCAGGTCTTCCACATAACTCAACTAAAACTATAAAAATAGAGAACAAAAAAACACTGCAGCAATTAGATAGTATAAGACTAGAAAAAATGAAAGTTGAAAACAAATTAAAAACCCTAAATGAATTTGAAAATTTATAATTCAGCATATTTTAGACCATAAAACATAGAACATTAAAAGCTCATTACTTATTGGCTTTTAATGTTTTTTGTGTGGAATAGATGTTTCAATTCTTTCAAACTGTTATGTTGACTTATGTTTTCCAATATAGTATTATTTATTTTAATGAATAAATATTATATTATGCATTATATGTGTATTTTAGTATAGATAAGGAGAATTAATAATCATGAATATTTCTACTAAAGGACGATACGGTTTAAGGGCAATGGTTGATATTGCTGTTCACTCAATTGGAGACTATATTCCCTTAAAGATTATTGCTGAAAGACAAAATATATCAGAAAATTATCTAGAACAAGTTTTCTCAGTACTTAGAAAAGCTAATCTTGTAAAAAGTGCTAGAGGTTCGCAGGGTGGTTATACCTTATCAAAGGAATCCTCAAAAATCACAGTAGGTGAAGTCCTTAGGATTCTTGAAGGCGATCTTGGCATTGCTGGTGATGATGAACTCTTAGCACTTGATAAGACTATAAAAGTTTGTATCAATACAGTAGTATGGCAGAGTGTTAATGAACAAATTAATAAGGTTGTGGATTCTGTCACTCTACAGGATCTTGTAGAAAAGTATAATAGTCTCAATGCTGAATATACTATGGATTTTATAATATAAACTCCAGTAGTCACTGATTAGTGTGTAACTGAAAAGATTTTAGTACCGAAAAATCACTCTAGAAGGCGTTTTTACACGACTTCTAGAGTGATTTTTTTTAAATATTTCATTTCTTCTTCATATTCAACTAATTTTCCCGCTTTATCGCCTAACGTAATTTCCATTGTTTTGTTATTATTGATTTTATCTTTCACACTTTTTTCTAAAGCACATAAGCATAACCAGTCTTCTTCATTAATACTTTTCGGTCTTTGCATCTGTAATTCATCAGACTTTAAAATTTTATTAATATATTGTAGTTTTTCTCTATATTCTTCTCTCCTTTGGTCAATCTCAATTTTACCCTTTAAATCTAACACTATTATTTTAAAATCAATATCTTTAATCCAAATAGGTTTTTCCGTTTTAATTAATTCTTTTGGATTATTAGAATAGCACATAATTTTAAAAGCTAGTAATTGTAATTTGTATGCTTCATGCTTTAATTCATAAATTCTTTCAACTTCCAAATATTCTAGTGGAGTATTATTTATAAGCACAATTGGAAATTTTGTAGAATATAATTTATTTAGTAAATTTTGTAGATACAATTGTTTTATAAAATTATAATAATCAATCCATTTATCTTCTGGCATTCCATCTTGCTTTTTTTCTTTTAGTAAATCTATTATTTTATCAGTGTTAAAAGTATATTGGTTAGCGGTGTGTTTTTTTAACAATATAAATACATCATATATATTGTTTTGTATTATATCCCATGTATCTTGCCTAATATTTTCAGGTTTGTTCAAACCTGAAAGCACCGAAAAATTATTGTAATAATTTATTTCTAAAACTATCTTCTTTATTAATTCTTCTAATACCTCTGCGGACCTTTTCAATACATAATCCCATTCATTCTCCTTAATATAAGCAGGTTTATTATTATTCAAAAGTATATAGCATGTACTAACTTCGAGTTCTTTAATATTTCTAGGATTTTTGTTTTCTCCTACAAATGCATCTATAGCAATTTTACGAATATCTAACCATTTAGCCACCGACAGATAAATGGGTTTTCTTTTTTTTAATATTTTCTTACTTTCATAATTTGCTTTAAGTTTTAAATTGTTAATTATCATGTTCTTTAAGAAATTATCAAAATCCTTCATCTTATCCCCCTTGTATATATTTTTTTATCCAAATTTATATATATCCATATTATATCATAGTTTCCATAATTCTTTATAATTATTTAAATTATGTTATATAGTTTTTATTGCCTTACATTGAAACTTAAATGCTTTTAACCAATCATTTATTAACATAAAAAGACACCTTATTATATCGATTAATTATCAATATAATAAGGTGTTCAACTGGTACATCTATAACTGAAATATATTAAATTATCCCTATACCATCATATAACGATTTTGTTAAACGTTTACCATCATGGCACTAGCTCGCAGCCCTTATCCCTCAAATTCTTCTGGAAATTCTGCATTGTGATAAACATCTTGCACATCGTCATCATCTTCAAGCATATCTATAAGCCTTTGTACTTTTCCTGCACCTTCCATGCTAACAGGTGTCATGTTATCTGGTATCATAGTAAGCTCTGCAGAAACAAATTCAAAACCTGCTGTTTCTAAAGTTTCTCTTACCGATCCAAAATTTTCTACTGCTGTGATGATTTCAAACATTTCTGTTTCTGCGTTGAAATCTTCTGCACCAGCCTCTAGTGCCAACATCATTATTTCATCTTCATCCATATCCTGCGTTCTTTCTATGATGATTTGTCCTTTTTTAGCAAACATCCAGTGTACACATCCGTTTGCTCCCATATTTCCACCGTGTCTATCAAAAGCATGCCTTACAGTTGCTACACTTCTATTTTTTTTATCTGTTAGTGTATTAATTACAACAGCAACACCTTCAGCGGCGTAACCTTCATAAACTATTTCTTCGTAGTTTATGTCATTAAGTTCCCCAGAACCTTTTTTTATTGCTCTAGTTATTGTGTCTGCAGGCATATTACTATATTTAGCTTTTGCAACAACATCTCTAAGTTTAGCATTAAGCTCTAAGCTAGATCCACCATTCTTAGCTGCCATTATCAATTCTTTACCTATTTTTGTAAATATTTTACCTCTTTTAGAATCAACTTTACCCTTTCTAGCTTGTATGTTCTTCCACTTTGAATGTCCAGACATTTCAAATTCCTCCCAACTAACTATTTTATGTGTTAAATATTCCTAACCATGCCTAATATATAGCAATATCTCTATGAATTAGTTATAAGTACATTACATTCCCATTATATCATCAATAAGGAAATTTTCAAATAGAAAATAAAAGTATTTATATGTTTACCGACAGGTGTTAAAATAATATTTTTTGAAAGAAACTACTGATACAACCTGTGTTCTAATTTAAAGTACATTTTCACATCTTCTTCTTCGAATATTGCCTTTCCTGAGCTAATTCCAGTTATTTCAGATTTTAATTCACCTAGATTACTAAACTCACAGTATATTTTAATTTTCACTGTATCAGTATAATCTATGTGTTCAATATAAAAGTTTTTCTCTGCACATAGGTGTTGCACTTTCGATATCAAATCGTACTGTATTACAATTTGTATAGAAACGCCTTCAACCTTTTCCACTATCCCGCCCTCTTTTATAGCTAAAGAAGCGCCTTTAGAATATGCTCTTGCAAGACCTCCAGTCCCAAGAAGAATTCCACCAAAATATCTAGTAACTACTATTGCTACATCAGTAATATCATTCTTTTTTAAAACTTCCAACATCGGAATACCACCTGTACCTTTAGGTTCGCCGTCATCACTATATCTTTGTATATTTCTATTTCCACCAATTATATAAGCATAAACATTGTGCCTAGCTTGTTTATGTTTGTTTTTAACCTCTTGAACAAATTCCTTTGCTTCATCTTCACTGCAAACTCTTTTAGCATGCCCGATAAAAACAGACTTTTTCTCTTTGAATTCAGCAGTAGCTTCATCTTTTATTGTAAAATAACTCATTTGAATTCTCCCGTCTATCACTAAATGTTCTAGCTTATAACTCCTTAAAAGCTAAAGCTTATCCATTAATAATAAAAACTTTTCTGCAGCCTCAATTATATATTTTTTATCAGTGTTATCATGTATATACTGTATTTTTGTAATAGCATTTTCACTCTTAATTTTGCCTAAAGAATTTATGGCATAGCTTATCACTTGTGGATTTTCGTCTCCAAGTGCTCTAAGTAATGCACCTTCGGCTCTACTATCTCCTATTTTGCCCATTGCTGAAACTGCCATTCTTCGTACATTAATGAATTTGTAAACAGAGGCTTTAATTAAAATATCTATACAAGATACTTCCTTTAATTCTCCTAAAATCCAAACTGCTGACTCTTTGTCTTTGGGCATCATATCAGTATAACTAGTTTTTATTAATTCTACTAATTTATTTTTATTATCCTCTAGAAGTGAATTTAAAAAATATATTTTATCCTCTTTCCCCGCCTTAGCAATACTTATAAAAAGTTCAGAAGGGTCGTTACTTTTAGCTAAAAATCTATGTTTTATTTTTCCAGCAATGATATGCTTTTGCACAATGGAATTGTCCAAATTCCTAATTTTGCATATACATTCCATACTTTTACCCTCTAGAAACAAAAAATAAGATATTTCTTCCTCTGAATATTGACTAGCACATTGCCAGTCAATATTAAGCAATCCCTTTTTCAAAATCCTCTCACCCTACCTTGTAGCTATTTTTTCCTGTTTTCACACAATATCTCTGAAATGATTTTAATACCTTCTTCTATTTCTGGTTTCCTAATTTCCGAGAAACTTAATCTGAAATAATTGTTACCTTGCTCAGCATCTTTATAAAACAATACCCCTGGAGTAATTAAAACGCCCCTATTCTTACAGCTATAAAATAGTTGCATAGAATTTATTTTTAAATTATCGGTTATCATAAAGTAAAAATAGATTCCACCCTTAGGAGTATAATATGTAACCATGTTGTAAAAATACTTTTCTATACAATCCAGCATAAATTCATATTTGCTTTTATATGCCATATTAAGATATGTCATATGTTCTCTCCAAAGATTTCTATTTATATATAAATCTAGAGCTCGCTGCATAAGACTTGAAGTTGATATATCTGTGTTAATCTTTGAATTTTGAATTTGTTCCTTGTGTGTTTCTGGTGATATCATATATCCGAGTCTTATTCCTGGAAGAAACAGCTTAGAAAAACTCTTAATATAAATAACTCTATCATTTGCGTCTAAGCTCTTAAAACTCTGATATTTCTTATTATCATATATTAATTCCGATAAATAGTCATCTTCAACAATATAAAAATTATATAATTCTGCAAGTTCTAATATTTTCAACTTTTTCTTAAGACTATAAGTTGCTCCTGTAGGATTTTGAAAATAACTCATGGCGTAAAAACATTTTATTCTATTCTTTTTTAGTATTTCTTCAAATCCATGCAAATCTATACCATCTTCCAGGATATCAACTTCAAATATATTAGCCCTTCTCCACTTGAAAACCGTTAGAGCGCCACTATAAGTTGGTTTTTCAACAATTACATTGTCATGAACATTTATTATAGATTTTGACACTATGTCAATGCCTTGCTGTGCACCTGAAATTATTAATATATCTTCAGTACTTACCTTACTATCCCAAAAAAATTTACTTATACTATTTCTCAGCCCCTCATATCCTAGGGATTCCTTGTAAGCAAAAGCCTCTGCACCATCTCTATCTAATACTTCATTTAATACATCCTTAAAAACCGTTACAGGGAAAAATTCACTGCTGGTTATCTCTCCTGTGAAGTCCACATATTTTTTAAGTTCTTCCCCAGAGATTTTTTTTAAGGTAGTTGAATATTCTTTTCTAAATCTTAAATTTGTATCTCTTTTTTTAGCATAAGTACCACTGCCCATCTTTTGATATGCATAACCCTCAGCTTCAAGTTTTTTATAGGCGTTAACTACTGTAACATCATTAACCATAAGTATTTTTGATAGTTTCCTTATTGATGGTAATTTTTCACCATCCACAACCTTATTTTCATCAATCATTTTTTTTATATTCTTTGATATTTCTATGTACTTTGCAAATTCCAGACTAAATTCAAATTCATACTTTTGCATATTGCCCCCTATTTTTATTAAAAATATTATATAAAGTAAACATTCTGCTTGAATAAGATTTTATCTTTGTCTGTTTTAAAATCTCTAGTTTCCTTTTTAATAATATCTCTTTCCCAAAGTTTGTTCAAAATTTCTTCCATATCTATATCAAAATCCACGAATAAGTCCTCCGCCATAATTTCTCCAGAACTTAGGAACTTGTCTTTTTCTCTCATATAGTTTAAAAGCAAGCTACAATCACTTTTTAAACTGATGTTTATACTTTGTTCTAGAAATGTCATAGTTTCCTTAATTGTCTCTTCTACATTCGATTTTTCAAAAAACAATTTGTCGACGCATTGTTTAAATTCGTCATTTAAATTTAAAGCCATAGCCATAACATCCTTACTAATCATATACCCTGCTGAGTTAATATATAGTCTTGAATACTTCTCGATACATCTTATAGCAGTACTGTAGGCCGTATATATACCATTGCTCCATAAATATTTTTTACATACTCCCATTTCTTTTAATAGTCTACCCAAAAAATACATTCCCCATCGTTCACGATCAACATCAGGGAAAAACCTACCACCGTCAAACCTTACAGTTATATCCATGTCTTTTGAAAACACTAGCCTTGAAGAAGAGAAAATTCTATGCATATACCCACCCTTAAGGTTGTCAGAATAAATTTGTATAAATTGCTCCTTACCCATGAGTTTAATATGTACATGAACACCCTTTTCTTCGGTATGTATATTCTTAATTTCATTCGTGTTTTGCTTCACAATTACGAAAAGATCAATATCTGATTCTTCCCATAAATCGCCTGTTACCATGCTTCCAAAAACCATTACTGATAGAACAGATTCATCAATTTTTATTCTATCTACTACACTATTAAAGGCTTTTTGATATTGTAAAATAGTTTTAGTCATTCCAACCCCACCCAGATTTTTATTTCTTTATCCACGATTATACCATAATTCTTTAGATTATAAAATAAAGAGAATCAAGTTAAAATAAACCTGTTCTCTTTATGATTATTGAAAATTTATTTACAATCATATTTTGATAATTTCAGCATATTGTCAATTTTATATTTTAGCACCTTTATTAAATCTTCAGAAATTTCATCAACATCTTCAGCTAAATCTAGAGCGTCTTTTATGTTTGAAGTACGTCCAAAATTCGTACTTGCAATATTACTTGCTGTACTAGAAAAATTATCAGATGCAAATGATAAAACAGTTAAAGTGTCTATTAATGGTTTTACATCATTTTCAAAATATGCCCTTGCTCTAAAATCTAGTTGTAATCTATCTAATTCAAATCTTAAAATATTCATATTTAAAACCTTATCTGCCAATGCATTAATACTACAATCATCAGTTGAACCAGTTACTCCAGTTGTGCCAGATATTGTCTGATTTACAGATGAGCCTAAAGGGAGGTTCTTTAATTGCTCATAGATAATATCTAAGATTCTTTTTTCACTGTATTTATTCACATCATCTTGCTCTGATTTTTTATCCACTTTATTCCCATTACCTGAGTTTGGTTTTTCCTCTTTCATATCTACTCCTAAATCCTAAGATAAATGCTATAGACTTATTGAACATCTTATATAATTATATATTCATTTAGTAACTTTTATTACACATATGAAGATTTTTTTCATAAATAATAGCAGTTCAAGCTACACTAAAATATATTTTTCACACTTATTGTAAACTTCATCATCCCCTTGGACTGACATAACCGTTCCCTCTTCATTGTATTCTTCAGATTCCACATTTGATCCCCTATGCAAGTACGCCACCATTGCTTGATCAGTATATGGAATAAGCACTTTAAAACTTTTAAGAGTGTACGGGAGATCATTACAAACTTCTTTTAATAACTCTTCCAGATTAGTACCATATTTAGCTGATATCTCTATAGACTTTATGTTTTTATACTTTTCTTTAATCATTAAAATGTTTTCTTCTGAGGCTTTATCAATTTTATTTAAAAGAAGTATCATCGGCTTATCAAATGCGTTTAGTTCTACTAAAACTTCATGTACTGCCTCTATCTGTAGCTCAGCATTGCTCGAAGATACATCTACTACATGCATTAACAAATCTGAATACACCACTTCTTCAAGTGTTGATTTAAAAGCTTCAACCAAATCATGAGGAAGCTTTCTTATGAATCCTACAGTATCAGTTACTGCTGCTACTCTATTATCTGGTAATAATAATGCTCTTGTTGTTACGTCTAACGTTGCAAAGAGCATATCTGCTTCAAACACTTTATCTTTTTGTACAACACTTTTCAGCGCTGCTACCTCACATAATTTGTTTCTAAGTGTTGATTTCCCAGAATTAGTATATCCAACAAGAGATACTTTTGAAACGCTTTCCCTACTTCTTCTTTCCCTTTGAACCCCTCTTATGTTTCTTATTTTTTCCAATTCTTTATTTAAATCAAAAATGCCATCTCTTATTCGTCTTTTATCAATTTCTAATTTTTTCTCTCCAGGACCCTTTGTTCCAATTCCCGCGCCTGTTCGTGATAACATTGTTCCAAGTCCAGTTAACCTTGGTAACCTATATTTTAATTGTGCAAGTTCAACTTGAATTTTCGCTTCCCTAGTTTTTGCTCTTCGCGCAAATATCTCCAGTATTAGTGTAGTTCGATCTATAACCTTACATCCAAGAACTTCCTCCAAATTTCTAACTTGTGAACCTGATAATTCATCATCAAAAATAACTAAATTTGCTCTTAGCGCTTGCCTTAAAATTCCAATTTCTTCAGCTTTACCGCTGCCTATGTATAGAGCTGGATCTATTTTGTGTTTTTTCTGAAGTATTGCATCCACAGTTTCTACATTACAGGCCTGTGCAAGTTCTCTAAGTTCTATTAGGTCCTCTTCACTTTCTATTCCTACTAAGACAGCTCTTTCTGCATCATCTTCAATAATTTCATACGTTTTCATCAATTTTTCCGTATGTTTAATTTTATCCGTTATATCATATTCCATAATTTCGTTTATATTTAGAGGTCCTATCTCTTCTTCTATTAAAATATTATTTTCTATTCCGCAAAACCCTACGTTATATTTTAAGATCTCCTTATCTTTTATTCCAATGGCTACAATACAATCTAATTTTAATTTTAAAAGTGCAGACATATCCAGTGCTGACAATCTAGAATTACCATTTGGATGAGTGTGTATTATTTTTACTCCAGATAACCTGCCTTCTCTTATGTCAATTATAGGAAGTTCCACTGTACTACTGTCACCACAAGCCACACTTATTATGTTTCCCTTCCTATCAATTGCAGCACTGACTTCTCTATCTAAATCTTTTGTCACCTGTACTAATACCTCTACTAGTTCTTCAGATAAGATACAATCTTTAGAAAGTCTTATCTCGCAGGCAGCTTCTAATTTATTTATAATTGAGTTCTTAACTCCGCTAATATTTCCATATATCATCTTAAATCACTCCATTCTAATAATATTTCAATTAATTTTCTTATTCTTATACTTGACAACTATCATATAATTTTATACCATTGAATCAATATTGTAAATATAATTAGAGGGTGGGATTAACATTGGAAGATAAAAAAATAAATATTCTTATATCTAAAGAACAAATTGATGAAAGAATCCA
>JANZQE010000236.1:0-8418 GCA_038040705.1 Clostridium sp.
AAATAAATAGCAGTGGTTTCATCAAAACTATTCTGTATATAATCATTAAAAAAACTATTCTTAAAATTTGGAAATAACCCTTTAGTTTTAAGAAGGCTAATTAAATCATTTCTTTTACGTAAATCAGAAGTAAGAAGTCCATTCCAGGATATTTGCGCTATGGGGGTAGATAAAATCCTCACAGGTATTCCAGAGGTAAAGCTTAAATATGAGTCTCTTAGCTCAGTTAGTTCATTGTGTAGTTTATATAAATTCTCATAATAGACTTCTTTGTTCTCCAAACATCCAATATATCTATAAAAATAAATTGGTATATTGGGTGATTTGGATCTGATAAATCCGGGTCGTCTATTTGTGGGAATAAAAATATCTTGAAATAAATTTTGAGATTCTAAAATAGAAGTACTTATTTGTTTTCTAGAATTAATCAAAGCTTAACCTCCAATCTTATAAAATCCGATAATGTACATTAAAACTATATACATTGATTATAACTAGTTTAACATTAATTTAACTATTAGTTAATAAAAGATTTTTCAATTGTTATTTATCTTTTTTCTTCTTCCGACTTAGGGAAAGTCCACCAAAACCGCTAATAATAGCAATATAGAACCCAAAATCATAACTCCAACCAGAATTTACAACTTCATAAACGCGATGATTCGGATTAAATATCCCTAAAAACAGAGATATGGGTGCAATCCATCCATGCCAAATTCCAGATAAGAAGTTTGCAGGCCGAGTTTGAGAGTAACTGCCATCACCAGGCATACATGCGACTAAAAATATAGACATACTTAAAAGAACTAAAAGCACTAGAGTACGTTTAGTTTTTCTTTTCATTATATAATCCCCCTTTTTTGCTTTGATATTACAACTTAACATTATCTTTTATACAGATAACAATATATTATAATACATATTTTATCATTTAATGTATAAAAACACTATAAAACTCTAAGTATAATTAATAAGAGTAATTTTAAAGTGAAATAAACTAACGCTAATAATAATAATAATACAGAAAGGAAGTTATGAATTGAAAGTTAATGAATCTCTAAAATGCCCAAAATGCAACAGTGAAAATTTTGAAATGAAGCATGAAGCCACGTATCTCTATACATATAAGATAGACGCCACAAATAAAGATAATGATGAGGAGCAATCTGAAAATCTCCCGTTTTTATTTGAAAATAGAGAGCAGACTTCTTTTAAAGAATATATAGAATGTCACAACTGTGGCAATAGATATCCTTGTTCCTTCCATAAAGATAGTCAAACTATTGACCTTACCATAATGAAAAAAGCAATAAGAGCAGACAATGTAGATAAACCTGAATTCTTTGGATAAAAACAGTTTACAATAGATAACTTCTATTTTAATAACATAATTATTCAAATAAACATATAATAATTACAAAACTAAATGAATTGGAGTTTATTCAAGGTGAAATTTATGCGAATATATGGAGGAGCAATAAAATTGCTAGAATTTGTCCTCATAGTGGGAGAATCACTGGATGGCTAGAACTTAATGGACTTTTAACTCCTAAAGAGTATAAAAAAACAGGCATGCTAAATGGAATAGCTTATGATAAACAAAATAATCACATATTTATAACAGGCAAAATGTGGCCTAAAATATTTGAGCTAAAATTAAATTAGTATAAAGCAACAATTTCAATTGTTTAAAAGTTATGGTATTATGTGTATAACAAACATTTTTTTATGTGGGGGTTAAAATGAAGAAAGTCATTATAACTATATTTATAACACTGATTTTTATCATAATAGCTGGATTATATGCGATAGGAATACTATATTCCGTGGTAGAAGAGGGAGCACCAGGTTTTTTAATACCACTGGGAGTAGGTATTTTAGCAATTGTTTTTATATCAATTATAGGAATACTAATTTACACCATGTATGATAGAATAAAAGAAATAAGAGGGGGCGATGAAAATGATATTAGTAAATACTGATTATATTAGTGGTAAAGAGCTAGAGACTCTTTCTATTTCAAAGGGTTCAGTAGTATGGTCAAAAAACATTGGTAAAGATATTTTAAGTAGTTTTAAAACCTTAGTTGGTGGAGAAATTAAAAGTTACACAGAAATGATGAATGAGGCTAGAGCAATGGCAACAAAACGTATGGTAGAAGAAGCAGAAGGTATGGGTGCCGATGGTATTGTTAACATAAGGTATGCAACTAGTGCTATAATGCAGGGTGCTGCAGAAGTTATAGTTTATGGAACTGCAGTAAAATTTAAATAATGATAAGCTATAAATATTACAAAAACACCGTAAATAATTAATTATTTATGGTGTTTTTAAATGTGTTTAAAGTAAAATTATATTCGCATCCTTGCAGTCATCTATCATTTCATCGTGCCATATCGAAGACTGAACCTCACCAATATGAGCTTTATTTAGGAAATACATGCATATTCTAGATTGACCTATTCCACCACCTATAGTATATGGGAGTTTACCTTCCATTAAAAGCTTATGGAATTCAAAGGAGCTTCTTTGCTCACAACCGGCTACTTTAAGCTGATCCTTTAACGCTTTTTCATCAACTCTTATTCCCATAGAGGATAATTCAACGGCTTTTTCTAGTACAGGATACCAAAATACAATATCTCCATTAAGTGACCAATCATCATAGTCAGGAGCTCTGCCATCATGTTTTTCGCCGGATTTTAGTGTGCCGCCAATTTGCATAATAAATACTGCAAGTTTTTCTTTACATATAGCATCTTCTCTTTCTTTTGGTGTAAGAGAAGGATACATATCCTCAAGTTCTTGTGTGGTTATAAAGAAAATTTCTTCAGGTAGAAATTTTTCTATTTTAGGATACAATTTGTGAACATGCTCTTCAGTTCCTTTAAAAACGTTATACAGTTTAGTTACAATTTCTTTTAATTTATCTAAAGTTCTATTTTCTTTAAGAATAACCTTTTCCCAATCCCATTGGTCTACATATATAGAGTGAAGGTTATCTAAATCTTCATCTCGTCTTATAGCATTCATATCCGTATATAGACCTTCGCCTGGACCAAAACCATATCTATATAAAGCCATACGCTTCCATTTAGCTAGTGAATGTACAATTTCAATATTCGTATCTGCTATAGCTTTCATATCAAAGGAAACAGGTCGTTCAATACCGTTTAGGTTATCATTGAGTCCAGTATCAGATTTTACGAAAAGAGGGGCAGATACTCTCGTTAGGTTTAATTCTTTTGCTATGCTATTTTCAAAATAGTCCTTTACCTGTTTAATAGCGACTTCTGTATGTTTTAATCCGAGTAATGGTTGATATTTATCTGGAATTGCAAGTTCTTTTTTATAAGTTATCATAAATAATACCTCCTAATTATTTTTATGGAATGACTAGCATGGCCATGCTATATATTTCTAACATTAAAACAAAAAACAAAAAACCTTTCATCCTTGTTATAGGACGAAAGGTTGAACTTCCGCGGTACCACCTAAATTAGCTTTAAAAAGCTCACTCATAATCAGTACGGAAATAATAATTCGATACTGCCCTATATATAACGGTTAGGCTCCGTCCATACCTAATTTCACAAGGATTTCAGCTGGAGACTCAGAGATGTTTTTCAATATAGGCGTCGTATGGAACTTACACTATAATCCACTCGCTTTGACTACTTCCTACATATACTCTTCTCGTCACAGTCTTTATAAAAATAACTTTAAATTAGTATAACTTGCAAGCTGCAATTTGTCAACATGCAAAACAAAAATTTTTAATACATAAATTAAATACTAGTAGTTTATATAAATTGTAATAAATAACTTAATATATAATATTGACAAGTATATTTAAGTGAATCATAATCATAGTATTAACAAAAAAGCGAAACGCTAGAGGGGTATAAATATGAAGAAAAAAGATATAAATTGGATTTTAGTTATAGGATGGATGGTTTTAATATTTATATTTTCTAGCCAACCGGCAGAAGTATCTAATGAAAATAATAAATTTGTTATATATTTATTTAACCTGCTTTCATTAGATCTAAATAGTATATTTGGGAGTTTAAGCGATTTTATAGTTAGAAAGGCTGCGCATTTCATTATATATTTTGTTCTGTATATTCTTTTATATAGAGCTATAAATATAAAGAGAGATGCAGATATTAAAGGTTTTATACTTCCTATATTAATCGTGTTTTTATATGCATGTTCTGATGAGTTTCATCAAGCTTTTGTTCCGGGTAGAGGACCGGCCTTTAGAGATGTATTAGTGGATACTTCTGGGGGACTTACAGCTTTTCTAATTATGTATATTCGTGTCACATTAAAAAAAAGTTCTGCTTCTTCGAATAAAGACCTGAATAAATTAAAATAAAATTTTGCTAAAAAAGCTAAATATACAAAGGGTGGTTTGATATTTGAAAATTTATATAACAAGACATGGAGAAACTCAGTGGAACAAAGAAGGTAAGATGCAGGGATGGAAAAACTCTGATTTAACGGAAAAAGGTGTAGATAATGCTATTAAGCTTGGTAAAAGCTTAGAACATATAGACTTTGATTGTATTTATTGTAGTCCTTTAGGAAGAGCAACCGATACCGCGAAATACATTAGAGGAGATAAAAATACAGAAATTATAATTATCGAATCTCTGAAGGAAATGGGGTTCGGAGCATATGAGGGTATGGAAAATGAAAAAGTAAAGGAAATGTATACGCAGCAGCAGTATAATTTTTGGAATAAACCAGATTTATATAAAACTACAGATGGGGAAAGATTTGAGGAATTAATTAATAGAGTAAATAAGGTGTTAAAGCACATTACAAATAATGCAACGGGTGAAAACATCTTAATAGTGACACATACGCTTGTTATTAAGGCTCTTTATTTAATAATAAAAAATCGTTCGCTTAAGGATTTTTGGAAACCACCATTTATGTATGATACATGTTTAACTGTTCTAGAAGTACAGGATACAAAAATTGAAATTATAATAGAGGCTGATGTTTCTCATTTAAATTAATAGGAAGCTTCAGCGGATAACTATTTTCAACAAAATCTGAAAGGGTGAGTTAATGGATTACTTGGCAAATTTATTAATAAAGGCAATGGTAGATACACTATATATGACGGGGATGATAATTCTCGTTGGATTTATTCTTGGCTTTCTAAGGGACCGTTCAATAGCGAATTTCCAAAGGAGTTTTGGATGGAAAGCTGTTGCTATAACCGCTATTATAGGGGTGCCTATACACGAAATTTCTCATGCTCTCTTTTGTTTCATTTTTGGTCATAAGATTGTAAAAGTTGTTCTAATACAAAAGAGGGATGAAAATGGAGTTCTTGGGTATGTGAATCATTCTTATAATCCTAATAGTATATATCAGCAAATAGGTAATTTTTTCATCGGCATTGCCCCTATTTTGGGAGGAATTGCATCTATAATTGCACTAATGCGTATTATAATCCCGAGGGCATATGATGAATTTATAACTATATCTATGAATAACTTAGATATAACTAAATTAGATGGTGCTACTATAGATGGAATCTTAAATTCTTATATTAAGTTAATAACATCGATCTTCTCTATTAGGAACTTTGAGAGTCCATACTTTATAGCGTTTTTGATTCTGGCTATATGTATTTCATCTCATATATCCTTAAGCTCTGCAGATATTAAAGGCGCGGGCAAAGGGTTACTTACAATATTCTTTATGATGGTAGTTATAAATGTCCTCGGGCTTTCAAGGTTTGTTATGGCCGATGTTATATTAAAATATAATATTGTACTTATAGGGTTTCTAATAGTATCATTGATTTTTTCAAGTATAACTTACATTATAAGCTTACTGCTATCATTAGTTAGAGCATAGGGGGGGTTACTTATTTCAGATAAGAAACATTACCCTCAATTTGTTTAAATATAGATCGTACCGCTTTTGACCAGTTCTGATCCTCTGAATATTTTCTGTTAATCCAAGTAAGGCCATCTATATTATCAGGTTTATTTTTGCTTAGATTGACTAAAGTTCTTGCGGCAATGGTAGTAGTATCTTCAATATTAGTATTATATTTTTTCCAGCTGTTAAACACATTAAAAGGGTTATTGGCAATTTTATAAGCATTATCATTACTTTTGGGAACAAAGGATTGCTCTTGCCCTGTAATAGCAAACATAACAAGGGGATTCACATTAAAATCTTTGCTAACAGATAATATTGTTGAGAAATACGGTTCTTGAGCTAAAAGAGAATTCTTTGATTCTAAAAAATCTTTCAAATTTCTTATATTTACATCTTTGTACATTAAATAAGCTGATAGATGAGCATTAACAACCGGAATTTCATTAGCTGCATTAGACGTTGACCTATTTTTTTTGATTTCTTCTACATACCCACCAATGATAGCAATTTCTTGGCTATCATTCTTTTCTAAGCTCGTAGAAGGTGATGGCTTGTTTGAAAGTGATATTATAGATTTATGGTCAGTTAAAGTTATTTTCCTCGATTGGTTGTAAGGTACAGTGTTTAAAGAACTTAAATGTCTAATACATATTACGCAAATCAAACTACAAACAATTATAACTATTTGAGATTTGCAATTAATAAAAGAGTTTTTAATATTCATTTGGTTACACCTACTTTTAATTTTATGCAATCTATATATAGAAGCAATAGATTGCGCTACATTACAAATATTAACAATTAATAAAAATAATATTCATTATGGACAATTTAGCAGGTTATTGTATGCATACATTTTTTAATATCTACTAATAGTGATATAATTCAATAATAATAAGAAAAACTAACTATATTTAAAGGGAGTGGAAAATATGAAAGTATCTCAGATAATGACTCCAGGACCAACACAGGTAAGAGAAAACGTTAGAATTGCTAGGTCTTTAGCTACTACTAATCCAGATATAGATTTACAATTTTATGAGTTTTACAAAGAAACTTGTGAAAAAATAGGCTTGTTCTTAAAGACTAGTAACCAAGTTAGAATATTAAGTGGTGAGGGGATTTTAGGTCTTGAAGCTGCGTGTGCATCCCTGACTGAAACTCATGACAGAGTATTAGTAATTGATAATGGGATATTTGGAGAAGGTTTTGCAGATTTTGTTGAGATGTATGGTGGAGAGGTGGTCTTTTTTAAAGGTAATAGAAAATGTGGTATAGATGAAATAGAACTAGAAAAATTTTTAGAAAAAGATCATGACTTCAAGTATGCTACGGTAGTTCATTGCGACACGCCTTCAGGGGTCCTAAATGATATAAAAAAAATATGCCGTTTGCTAAAGAAGAAGGGCATATTAACTGTAGTAGATAGTGTAGCAGGTATGGGTGGAGAGGATATAAGAGTAGATGAATGGAAAATAGATATAGCACTTGGCGCTTCACAGAAATGCATTTCGGCTCCAGCAGGGCTCACTTTAATAAGTATAAGTGAAGATGCATTTAAATTAATGGAGCAGAGAGCAACCCCTATTGCATCATATTATTGCAATTTACTTGTATGGAAAAATTACTATGATAATAAATGGTTTCCTTATACACCACCAATAAGTGATATTATTGGGCTTAGGCAGGCTATTGATAATATATTGGAAGATGAAAATATTATTCAAAGACATGAGATTATTGGTAAAGCTACAAGAAAAGCAGTAACGGAAGCAGGGCTTAATTTATATATTGATGAGGGTTATTCTAATACTGTAACGGTTATAGAAATCCCTAAAGGAATAAATGATAAGGAACTGTTAAGACAAATGATTGACGAGTTTAATGTATTTATATCTGGTTCATTTGGATATCTACAAGGGAAAGTAATAAGAATAGGACATATGGGAGAGAATGCTCGGAAGGATAAAATGACGTATACCCTATTAGCATTACAAAATTCATTAAAGGCACTAGGTTTTGAATGTGAAAAGAATATGGTTGAAGTTTTTTCAAAGGAATTACATAATAATTTATGAATATAACTGAATCTTAGCATGATTTCAATGAAGATATAGTATACGAGTCCTAGTGTATCAAGGTGAAAGAAACTTAACAATTGGTAGTATTATAGAGAATGTTGCGTATAATTGTCGTTTTTGAACAGTTCGTATGAATGTATCATATGGGTATATGATAGAATATTCCTTGTCGTCGCAAAGCAGTGACGAGGTAAGTTAAATGTTGATTGTTGTTCAATTAGGTTTTAAATGAAATTAAATTTTAGAAACTTGTTGACAAAACGATGAACATCTAGTAAAGTAGTAGAAGTCGTCAGTGATTGACGGATACAAAAAAACAAATTGGTCTTTGAAAATTAAACAGAGAAATAGGTAAAGATAGCAAAATAATATTTTGCTAAACCAGTTAATTACTTTAGTAAATAAAGTGAATTTTAGTCGTAAG
>JANZQE010000237.1:0-5432 GCA_038040705.1 Clostridium sp.
ACTGCTTGACGTCCCGCATAGCAAAAGTCTGAATCTATATCCGGCATTGAAACTCTCTCAGGGTTTAGAAAACGTTCAAAAATCAAATTGTATTTAATGGGGTCTATCTTAGTTATGCCTAAAGAATAAGCCACTATAGATCCTGCCGCAGAACCACGACCTGGACCTGTTGGAATATCATGTTCCACTGCAAATTTCATAAAATCCCATACTATAAGGAAATAATCTACAAAGCCCATTTGTTTTATTATATCAAGCTCATACTGGAGTCTCTCTACATACACCTTGGCATCCGCGTTTGATTCGGCTATGTTATTAATACTATCTATAGAGTATCCTGTTCCTGAGGCTTCACTAAATACCTTATATAGCTCTCCTATACCCCTGTAACAGTTTTCCTTTAGAAACCCATAAGGATCTACTTCTTCAGGTAGTGGAAACCTTGGTAGCTTAGATACATGAAACTCATAATCGAAATTACAAGACTCTGCAATTTTCACTGTGTTCTTTAGGGCATCTTTAACATAAGCAAAGGCTTTTTCCATTTCCTCCGGTGATTTCAAATAAAATTGATCAGAAGGGTATCTCATTCTATTTTCTTCATCCACAGTTTTAGCTGTTTGAATACATAGAAGTACATCATGAGCCTTAGCATCCTCTTGCAGAATATAATGAGTATCATTTGTACAAATTAGAGGAATCCCAGTTTCCTCAGACATTTTAACTAAAAGCTCATTTACCTTAAGTTGATCCTGCATGCCATGGTATTGTAATTCTAAATAAAAACCATCTTTGAATATTTCTTGATACTTAAGTGCAATTTCCTTAGCTTTTTCATAATTATCATGGAGAAGATAACTTTGAACCTCTCCACCAAGACAAGCGCTACTAGCGATTATTCCTTCACTATGTTTCATCAAAAATTCATGGTCAACCCTTGGTTTATAATAAAAACCCTCAATGGAAGCCGCTGATACTATCTTCATCAAATTTTCATAACCCACTTCGTTCTTAACCAGGAGCACTAAATGGTGAGTTTGGTTTTCCCTATCTGTTTGCTTTATATTCATGGATTTAGATGCTATGTATATTTCACAACCAATAATGGGTTTAATGCCTTGCGCCTTTGCCTCTTTATAAAATTCCACGCATCCGTACATCACACCATGGTCAGTTATTGCAATACTCTTCATGCCAAGTTCTACGGTTTTAGAAATAAGATCTTTAATTTTTCCAGAGCCATCTAGTAAGCTGTACTCTGTATGAACATGAAGGTGTACAAAACTTCCTAGATCCTCACTCTCTGATTTTTGGTGCATATTTTTCACTTCCCCTCTAACCATAAATTAGTGCATAATTTTGTTATAATACTACTTACTCGTAGCTTTTAACTCTCAAAATCCACTATTTTAGAATCTTCTAACATAGGTTTTAAATACTTTAGAACACTGTTTACATGATATTCATGTACTGCGTATGTTTCCATATCCTCTAGGCAATCAAACCTAGTAATTAGCGCTAAGTCATAAGATCTCCCAGTATGCATCACATCAATTCCCACCTCAAGTATCTTAAGCTGAGGTATATTCCCCTCCATACCCAGTAAAATACCTCTAGCCTCGCTTGTTTGTTTCTTTTCCTTTAGCTTGAAAAACACTATATGAGTAAACATAATAACTCCTCCTTCTATTTATATTTTCTTATAAATTTTAGCTGAAATCATTGCCTTTGCCACCGGTTCCTTATTTTTATTGTACATACTAATTTCCACCTTAGAAAAGCTTCTACCATTATCAAGGATTTCTGTATATATATCTATATCGCTACCAATTTGTACTGGCTTTAAAAAATATGTCGATATACTATCCACTGAAATATTAATATTGTTATTTTGTCTGAGTGCCATTATCCCCATAGTTGATAACAGCATATTTAGTGAGCTCCAAGAAGCCGTTCCAATAGGGTCTAACATTTGAGGAATAACCTGCCCATTAAAATGTAGTCTCTCTCCCTCGTTTTCGCAACTAAAACTATTTAAAATAAGATCTTCAATAGTTTCAGCAACTTGAGGCTGCCTCAGTGCAAACTCCATTGCTCTTATAACATGTTCTATAGTTAGAACTCCCACTACCTTCTTCTTCTGGACCACAGGACAAATCTTTATTCCATCCCATCCCATAATATGAGCGGCATAGGCTACAGTGGTTTTAGGAGTAACACTTATAGGGTATTTATTCATTATTTTAACAATAAGTTCATTATCATCATTGTGTCCTTGTAGATCTTTTAAAGTTACAATTCCAATAAGCTTCATATTCTCATCTAACACCGGATATCTCTCATGATTAGTTTCTGCAATTATTTTTCTAAGCATAGCAACAGTATCTGTCCCCATGAGACACGTAACATCAACATCCATAACATCTTCCACTAAAATAATTTCCTTTTTAATCTTACTTTCATAAATAGCCTTGCTTATCATGCTTGCTACTGTAAATGTGTCATATGTAGAAGATAGTACTGGTATACCTTTTTCGTTTGCTAAATTCTTAATTTTCGCACTACAATCAAATCCTCCAGTAATAAGTACCGCAGATTCATTTTCAAGGGCAAGCTGTTGTACCTCCTCACGGTTTCCAACAATAAGTAAGTAACCTGGTCCTATATATTTACTTATGTTTTCTACATTCATAGCTCCTATTATAAATTTATTTAAGCTTTTATTTATACCTACATCTCCACCTAGAACTTTCGCGTCAAGGATGTTAGTAACTTCAGCATATGTTAAGCTTTTAATATTCTTCTTATCTACCTTCGCTACTCTTATGGTGCAAACTCCAGGTACAGTGCTTACAATTCCCATGTTTTCAGCTTCTTTTATTGCTCTATATACTGTGCCATCACTAAGACCAAGCTCGCTACTGACCCGCCTCACTGATATTTTTGTTCCAATTTTTACAGACTGAATATAATTAATAATCTCTTCATGCTTTGACATAAGATTTAGTACCTTCCTTCGCTTCTTAATTCTTCAGCAATCTTTTCTATCCTTCGGAGTCTATGGTTAACCCCAGATTTCCCTACTGGAGGCTCAAGGATCGCGCCAAGTTCCTTTAATGATTCATCAGGGTATTCCATTCTGAGCTCTGCAATCTCTCTTAGATTTTTAGGAAGTCTCTGGAACCCTAATTCCCTTTGTATTAGTTTAATACTTTCCACTTGTCTCACTGATGCATTTACTGTCTTACTAAGATTTGCAGTTTCACAGTTTACCAGCCTATTAACATTGTTTCTCATTTCCTTCATTATTCTTACATTCTCAAGGAATAATAATGAAGTGTGTGCACCAATTATATTAAGCAAATCAACAATCTGCTCACCCTCTTTAATGTAAATTACATAACTACTTTTTCTTTGAATTATCTTTGATAATAATCCATAACTATTAATAAGTGTGCACAGCTCTAGTGCATAATCACTATCATGTGTAACAAATTCTACATGATAATTTTTTTCTGGATTACTAATGCTTCCGCCGCCTAAAAAAGCACCTCTTATATACTTACGTTTACATTCCTCAGCATCAATTAGCCTTTCTGGTATAGTATAGTCTATTGAAAAGAAATTCCCATCTTCTAGTACTGCCACTTCCCTTAAAAGCTCTTTAACTCCCATTTCTTCTGTAATTATAACCACATAAACATTATTTTTCTTAAGTGAATTACTTCTCTTAACAAGGAGTCTCGGATGAATTCCGAAATGTTCCTTTAATAATTTAAAAATAAGTCGCGCTATAGCAGGATTTTCAGTTGTTATTTGAAAATTTATTTGTTTACTTGACCCAAGCCCAATTGTTCCACTAACCTTCATAATTGCTGCCAATTCAGCCATGGCTTCTTTCTTACTCATTTCTGTGAATCTGCAAATTTCATTTTTAACCTTAGACGAAAATGACATTATTCTACTCCTTATTATCTTTATTTTCTTTAAGCCGCTCTGACACATAAAAGTAATCTAATATTTTCTTTTTATCATAGAATAACTTTTTTTCCATAATTGTTTCCATTAAAGTAGTTGCAAGCTTATCTTCATCATGCCTTACGTGCCCTTTTACCACCTTAACAAAATCACTCTTAATTACTCTTATGCCAAGTTTTGTAACTTCTTTTTCATTTATATTAACCATAATGGAATTATCCTTTAGGTATAAATCTTCTAAATCGTCACTTATTTTCCCTATGTTTACTAAAACGCAATCAATAATCTTTGCGTGTGTATGTTTATTAATAGCCTTAATATGGTCTTTAACACCATAATTATCACTTTCTCCTGGTTGAGTCATGATATTTGAAACATAAATTCTTAAGGCTTTTGTTTTCCGTATTTCATCTCTTATTTCCCTTACCAGTAAATTTGGAATAATACTAGTATAAAGACTGCCAGGTCCTAGTATAACTGCATCTGCATTATTTATGGCACTTAACGCTTCCTTAATTGCTTTAGCATCTTTAGGCTCTATAAATACCTCATCAATTGTACTATTGTATTCTAAGACAGCTTTAGGTATATTAGATTCTCCACAGATTATTTTTCCGTTTTTAAGCTTTGCCTTTAAAATCATATTATCTAGTGTAACTGGAATAACCTTTCCTGTTACAGCTAGGACTGAACTCATTTTCTGAACAGCTTCTTCGAAATTATTTGAAATTCCATCCATGGCTGCCAAAAACAAATTCCCAAAATTTTGGTCCTTGAGTCTTCCATCTTTGAACCTATATTGTAATAATTCCTCTAGTAGTGGCTCAGTATCTGCTAAGGCCAAAATACAATTTCTAATATCGCCTGGAGGCAGAATCCCCAAATCTTCTCTTAGAACACCTGATCCCCCGCCATCATCTGCTACTGTAACTATTGCAGTTATATTGTGGGTATATTTCTTCAATCCTCGGAGCATGGTTGATAACCCAGTACCTCCTCCGATTACTACAATTTTGGGTCCTTTCATAAGAACCCTGTTTGTATATGCTGGGTCCCCCAGCTTTGTAGGGTCAATGGCCCCATATATATTGCCTGTATTTATTAGCGTAACAAAATACTTAACAATTTTTACTAGTGCTATATATATAATTAACGCCCCAAGACCTGTTAATATTACCGAAAAACCTATTTGTTGAGGATAAAAATTTCTTTTATCTATAAGTTCAATTATTCCAAAAACAGTTAAAATTAATCCCACAGTTCCTAGAAGAATCCACTTTTTTATATTAATTGAAAGTTTTAAAAAATTCCTTAACATCATAACTTACCATTGCCTCTATTTACATCTTCATTTATGTCTCTGTGATCGATATTGACATTATAGCCACTATGCTCTAATATTTCATAGATCTTATTGGCTATTGCTACAGATCTGTGTCTTCCCCCTGTGCAAC